>JAZJYB010000228.1:0-4968 GCA_040390685.1 Pseudomonadota bacterium
CTGCGCGAACGTCAGGTCTCCAGAGAGCAATTGGAAACTTATAAAACGAAAGAAACCGCCGCAGTGCAAGAGCGTATCTTGCGTGAAGCGGAAGCCAAGGCAAAACAGCAAACCTCTATCACTGAATCTGAGTTAGCTGTGAAGATTGCCGAGAATGAAGGTAGCGCAGCGGTTCAGAAAGCCATCAAGGCTGCTGAGCAAGCACGCCAGGCTGCATCTGGTGCCGCTGATGCCAAACGCACGCTGGCCGATGCCGAGGCGTATCAGGTGCTGCAGGTAGGTGAGGCACAGGCCAAGGCAACGCGCCTGAATGTCGATGCCTACGGTGGACCTGAACTGCAATTCCAGCAAACGGTCTTGTTGCGTTTTGCCGAAGCCATAGAAAAAGGCCACATCGCCATGGTACCTAGCATACAAACTGGTGGTGGAAGTAGTGGTTCTGCGGTCGATGCTTTTATGGCGTTGGCGGCGAAAGATTTGTTGATGAAAAATGAGAGTAATGGCGTAATTCAGAAATCATAAAACTATCATCGAAAATGCAAATGCGTCTGACCAGCAATTTCTGGTCAGACGCATTTTTTATGTCTAAGTTCTAAAATGCAAAGGCTGCAACAAGGCTTTATACGCCGCGGGTTGCGAACGCAAATACTGCGGCGGCACCTCTATCGTCGAGCCCAATGCCGCAGCGGCGTGCCAAGGCCAGTGCGGGTCATACAAAATACCTCGGGCGAGTGCCACCATATCGGCCTGACCTGAAACGATGATAGCTTCTGCCTGTTCTGCTTCGGTAATCAAACCTACCGCAATCGTGGGTATGCCAGTAGCCTTGCGAATCTGCTCGGCAAAGTCCACTTGATAACCGGGTGTGGCGGGGATTTTTTGTGCCGCGGATACGCCGCCGCTTGAGACATGGATGAATGAGCAAGCGTGCTGTTTTAAGGCTTGTGCAAACTTCAGACACTCAGTAATTTCCCAACCTCCATCGGCCCAATCGGTAGCCGATATTCTGATGCCAACCACAGCTTCGACTGGCAGGACCGCGCGAATCGCATCCAATACTTCCAGCGGAAAGCGCATGCGATTTTCTAGCGAACCACCATATTCATCACTTCTTTGATTGGCCAGTGGCGACAGAAATTGATGCAATAGGTAACCATGCGCTGCGTGGATTTCAATCGCCTCGATGCCCAGGCGTTGCGCCCTTAAAGCAGCATTCACAAACGCCTCGCGCACACGATACAAGCCCGCGTGATCAAGCGCGAGCGGCGTATGGTCGTCTGCATTATGCGCAAGCTTTGATGATGAGACGGTCTGCCAACCACCTACATCAGGAGCAACTTGCTTGCCACCTTCCCAAGGCACCTGACAAGATGCCTTGCGCCCGGCATGCGCCAGTTGAATCGCGATCGGCATATCGGAATATTTGCGTATCGCCACCAATACCTTGGCCAACGCAGCTTCATTCTCATCTGACCACAAGCCTAGATCTGATGCGGTGATGCGCCCCTCAGGTTCAACTGCCGAGGCCTCGATACACAACAAGCCCGCACCAGACAATGCCAACGCGCCGAGGTGAAACATATGCCAGTCGCTGGCCAGACCATCGAATGAAGAATACTGGCACATGGGTGCGATGACGATGCGGTTTTTGAGTTGGAGTCGACCGAGGGTATATGGGGAGAAGAGTGCGCTCATAGTATGTGTTTTCGTGTTTGCGGATTGAATTATTATGTCCGTCCTATTATGCCTAATAAAATTTTGTAGGGTGTGCCATGCGCAGCATTGTTCGAACGAACTATGTGTGGCATGATCGGTCGCTCGCATTGGTGCGCATGGCGCGCCCTACACTAGCTAGTGAACAAGGATATTTGAAATGGTTTTTTTGAGACGCTCAAAAATTGATGATCTGATTGAAGTAAAAACTGCTTATGAAAATAGCGTTGCTATTCACAACCCTTGGGTTTTTGTCCCGGAAAATTATGATAGTTATTTAACCCAAGAAGGGCGTTATTTCGTTTGTCTAAATGAATCAGGGAAAATCATTGGCACTTTTAATATTTCCGGAATAGTTCGTGGTTATTTTCAATCTGCCTATTTAGGCTACGAAGTTTTTCACCCATATCAGGGGAAAGGCTATATGCGTAAAGGTTTTGATTTGTTACTCGGCGAGGCTTTCAATAACTTGAATTTGCATAGGCTTGAGGCCAATATTCAGCCTGGAAATTTTGCATCTATTCACCTTGTTTCAAAGCTTGGATTTGTAAAAGAGGGATTTTCAAAAAATTATCTGCGAATTGGTGGTCGTGAGTGGAAAGATCATGAACGATGGGCTCTCATAAACCAAAATTGGTCAGCGGATAAAACTTCTTAGTAAATTTGAATAAAAAAACCGCGCCGAAGCGCGGTTGATCGGCACGACAAATCTCTCACCCCACAGCTTCCAAGAACTCCTGCTGCTCCAGCCAATCGGCTTCAACCTGACCTAACTCCTTGACCAGATAAGCCTGATCCAACAGCAAGGCTTTCAGCTTGTCTTTGTTTGCATCGTTGTAGATGTTGCTGTCTTCGAGTTGCGTTCCTATCGTCTGCTTCTTGGTGTTGAGCTTGGCCATTTGTTCTTCCAGGCGCTTGATCTGGTTTTCTATCGGCTTGCGTTGCGCCGTGAGTTTTTGTTTGTCTTCGGTTTCTTTGCGACGTTGTTCTTTATTGTCGGCTGCAACCGGAATCGGCTTCGCCATAGGCAGTGCATCGGCCTTTTTATTTGCCGGCAAGGTAGGTGCCGCTTCCTTGGCTAATTTGTTTTTGAACAGCCAATCTTTGTAATCGTCCAGATCGCCATCGAAAGGCTCTAGCTTACCGTCGGCGACAATGATGAATTGGTCGGTGGTGGCGCGCAGCAGATGCCTGTCATGCGAGACGACTACCAATGTACCTTCAAACTGCGCCAGCGCGTCGGTGAGGGCTTCGCGCGTTTCCAGATCCAGATGGTTGGTTGGCTCATCGAGCAGCAAGAGGTTAGGGCGCTGCCAGACTATCATCGCCAGAGCCAGGCGGGCTTTTTCGCCACCTGAGAACGGTGCGATCGAGCTGGTGACCATATTGCCGGGGAAGTTGAATCCACCGAGGAAGTTGCGCAGTTCTTGCTCGCGTACGCCGGGGGCGATGTGCGCCAGATGCCATAGCGGTGATTCTTCGTGGCGCAGCATTTCTACCTGATGCTGGGCGAAGTAACCGATAGACAGGCCCTTGCCGGTTTCCATCATGCCGGAGAGTGGCGCGATGTCGCCCACGAGGGTTTTAATCAGGGTCGATTTACCTGCGCCGTTCACGCCTAATAAGCCGATGCGCTGGCCGATTTGCAGTGAGAAATTAACGTTGCCAACAATTTTTTTCTCGGTAAAACTGTGATCGGTTTTCGATTCGATGCGATAGCCACAATCGACGTCTTCCATCACCAGCATAGGGTTAGGTGCGCTGAGTGGCTCGCGGAATTCAAAAGAGAATTCTGCTGCTGCACGCAAGGGTGCCAGCTCTTCCATCTTGGCCAAGGCCTTGATACGGCTTTGTGCCTGCTTGGCCTTACTGGCTTTTGCCGCAAAGCGCGAGATGAAGGATTGCAGGTGATCGCGCTTGCGTGTTTGTTTTTCAATCGCACTAGCGGCCAGAATTAACTGGGCGTTACGCTGGCGTTCAAACGAGGAGTAATTTCCAGAATAACGCTTGAGTTTGCGCTCATCGATATGGGCGATGACGTTGACCACGCCATCGAGGAAATCTCTATCATGCGAAATGATGATGAGCGTACCGGCATAGCGTTTCAGCCATTCTTCCAGCCAGATAATCGCATCCAGATCCAAGTGATTGGTCGGTTCATCCAGCAGCAATAAATCGGATTTGCACATCAGCGCTTGCGCCAAGTTCAGGCGCATGCGCCAGCCGCCGGAGAAGCTGGCGACCGATTGTTCCATCTGCTCGATCGTGAAGCCCAGTCCCAGTAATAATTGCTCGCCGCGTGAACGTACGGTGTAGGCGTCTGCATCAGCCAGTGCGCCATACATTTCGCCGATGGCGATGCCGTTTTCCATGGTTTCTGGCTGGCTTTCCAGTTCGGCCAATTGTGCTTCGAGCTTGCGCAGTTCGGTATCGCCATCAATGGCGTAATCAATCGCGGAGCGATCCAGCGCCGGGGTCTCTTGCGCGACGTGGGCCAATTGCCATTTTGCCGGGAATTCTATGCTGCCTTGATCTGGGTGCAGCTCGCCGCGCAACATGGCAAACAGGCTAGATTTGCCAGCGCCATTGGAGCCGATCAGGCCGATCTTGTCGCCGGGGTTAAGCGTGATATCGACATTGTCGAACAAAGGTTTGGTACCACGCGCCAGAACAACTTGGAGAAAACGTATCATTATTTACTAACTTATCTAATTAAAATTCTTATTCTTGTCAAAACAAAAAAATGGGGAGTATCTGTCTATAAATGGCAAAACCGCACAATCTACGTGCGGTTTTAGCATTGCGTTGTCCATACTGCGGTTGAGTATGTCAACTATTGATGCTATTTGAGGGAAATCGTAGTCAATTTGCCTTCAGCAGTTGCTCGGCATGGAGCAAAAATACCATGTCATCACCAGCGCTAGTTGACAGCCAAGTCATGTCTAAATGGCCAAAAGCTTGTTCGGCAAAGGCACGTTCATTGCCGATTTCGACCATCAGTATACCATTGGGCTTCAAGCGCTGTGCCGCACCTGCCACAATCTTGCGCACCAGATCCATCCCGTCAGTGCCGCCAGCCAGGGCTATTTGTGGCTCATGCAGGTATTCTTGCGGTAGTTTATCCATCGAATCCGAGTTCACATACGGCGGATTGGTGATGATGAGATCGTACTTTTTATCCGGCACATTGCTGTAGAGATCAGACGCAATCAGCGTGATGCGATCTTGCAGCTGATAAGTATCGACATTGCGCTG
>JAZJYB010000229.1:0-15542 GCA_040390685.1 Pseudomonadota bacterium
CAGTGTCTTGTTGCGCTTGATACGGCCAACGCCTGAACAGGCGGTACATGGATCTGCAATCATCTTGCCGGTGCCATGACATTTCGGGCAGGCTTGCTGAATGCTGAACAAACCTTGCTGCATACGCACCTGACCATGTCCACCACAAGTGCTACACGTGACTGGGGATGTGCCAGGCTTGGCGCCAGAACCATGACAAGGTTCGCAGGCATCCCAGCTTGGAACCCTGATAGTTGTATCAAAACCATTCGCAGCTTGCTCTAAACTGATTTCCAGGTTGTAGCGTAAATCAGCGCCACGATAGACCTGAGGGCCAGAACTTCTACCACGACCTCCACCAAAGATATCACCAAAAATATCGCCGAAAGCATCGGCAAATCCGGCACCGCCACCACCTCCTCCACCGCCACCCATATTCGGGTCAACGCCAGCATGACCATAACGGTCATAGGCATCGCGTTTTTGCGGGTCGGACAACATTTCGTAAGCTTCTTTTGCCTCTTTGAATTTCTCTTCCGAGGTCTTGCTATCTGGATTGCGGTCCGGATGGTATTTCATCGCGAGCTTGCGATAGGATTTCTTAATTTCTTCGTCTGAGGCGTTTTTTGCCACACCCAGAATTTCGTAAAAATCACGCTTCGCCATCTCGATTACACCTTGCAATTATTATTAGGATTTGCGCAAAATTGTTCCAGCTAGGCGCACCGCCAAAGACAGTGCTTTAGCACGGCGAGACGAGTGTAACGACGCTGGGGCGATTTTGCGTAAATCCTTTGATCAAATTAAGCGAAAACGCCGAGCAAGGCGTCGTCTACACGATCACACTACCCGGCGAGTCATTGGCGATGAAATTAACTCATCGCCAAAAGACTAATTACTTGTTGTCTTTTACTTCTTTAAAATCAGCATCTACGACATCATCATCTGCTGGTTTAGACTCGTGTCCTTCCGCTGCACCGGCCGCACCCGCTGCACCACCCGCAGCTTGCTGTGCCTGCATGTCGGCATAGACCTTTTCACCGAGTTTTTGCGATGCAGTCGACAAGGCCGCCAGCTTAGTATCGATCTCAACTTTATCGCCGGATTTCAAGACATCTTCGAGATCCTTGATAGCAACTTCAATCTTCTCTTTTTCGCCAGCGTCCAGCTTATCGCCATGCTCAGCCAAGGCCTTCTTGGTGGAATGCACCAAAGCATCACCCTGGTTGCGCGACTCGGCTAATTCCTTGACCTTCTTGTCTTCTTCCGCATTCAACTCGGCATCTTTCACCATTTTTTGAATTTCTTCTTCAGTCAAACCAGAGTTTGCCTTAATGGTGATTTTGTTTTCTTTACCAGTTGCCTTGTCTTTTGCGCCTACGTGCAAAATACCGTTGGCATCGATGTCGAAAGTCACTTCAATTTGTGGTGTACCACGTGCTGATGGCGGAATACCTTCCAGATTAAATTCGCCCAAACCTTTATTGCCGGCAGCGATCTCGCGCTCGCCTTGATAAACCTTGATCGTCACCGCTGGCTGATTGTCGTCCGCTGTGGAGAACACTTGGCTGAACTTGGTTGGAACAGTCGTATTTTTCTGGATCATCTTGGTCATCACGCCGCCCAGAGTCTCGATACCCAAAGACAAAGGTGTAACGTCTAACAGCAACAGATCTTTACGGTCGCCAGACAAAACTGAACCCTGGATCGCAGCACCAACAGCAACCGCTTCATCCGGATTCACGTCTTTACGTGGCTCTTTACCAAAAAATTCTTTAACCAGTTCCTGTACCTTAGGCATGCGTGTCATACCGCCGACCAGGATGATGTCATCGATATCAGTGACTTTGACGCCGGCATCTTTAATCGCCAAGCGACATGGCTCGATAGTCTTCTTGATCAACTCTTCAACTAATGCTTCTAACTTGGCACGAGTGACCTTGAGATTCAAATGCACCGGTGCGCCATTCGCCATTGCGATGTAAGGCTCGTTGATTTCTGTCTGCTGTGCGCTGGAGAGTTCGATTTTTGCGCGCTCGGCTGAAGCCTTGATACGCTGCAAAGCGATAGGGTCTTTTGACAGATCCAAACCGTTGATTTTTTTGAATTCGTCAATGATGAAATCGATGATGCGTTGATCAAAATCTTCACCGCCCAGGAAAGTATCACCATTGGTGGACAAAACTTCGAACTGCATCTCGCCATCAACGTCAGCGATTTCAATGATGGAAACGTCGAAAGTACCGCCGCCCAAATCGTAAACTGCAATCTTGCGATCGCCTTTTTCTCTCTTGTCCAGGCCGAAAGCCAAAGCCGCCGCAGTCGGCTCATTGATGATGCGTTTGACATCCAGACCTGCAATACGGCCAGCATCTTTAGTTGCCTGGCGCTGTGCATCATTGAAGTAAGCAGGTACGGTAATCACCGCTTCAGTCACTTCTTCACCGAGATAATCTTCTGCAGTTTTTTTCATCTTGCGCAAGACTTCGGCAGAAATCTGCGGTGGCGCTAAACGCTTGTCGCGTACGCTGACCCAAGCATCGCCATTGTCTGCCTTGGAAATACTGAAAGGCATCATGCCGATGTCTTTTTGCACTTCTTTTTCGTCAAACTTGCGGCCGATCAGGCGCTTGACAGCGTACAAAGTATTTTTAGGATTGGTCACTGCCTGGCGTTTGGCGGAAGCACCGACCAAAATTTCGCCATCTTCCTGATACGCAATAATAGACGGCGTAGTGCGCGCGCCTTCTGCGTTCTCTATGACTTTTGGCTGACCATTTTCCATAATGGCGACGCAAGAATTGGTTGTACCCAAATCAATACCGATCATTTTTCCCATGATATTTCCCTCTAGATTTAATTATTAGTTTTAAAATTTGCTGGGTCTATGCGACCCGTCTGTTTCTGATGTTAGGCAAAAACAGCCATTTTCAAGCTGTTTTAAGTAGTTTTTTTACTTGTTTTTACCGATTAATCTTATTTTGCCTGCGCTACAGTCACCAAAGCAGGGCGCAAAAGGCGGTCCGCAATGGTGTAACCTTTTTGCAAAACTGTGACGATGGTATTCGCATCCTGTTCCGCCGGCACCATCGAGATTGCCTGATGCTTCATCGGATCAAGCTTGTCACCTTGCGGTGGATTAATTTCCATCAGGCGATTTTTTTCGAAAGCGGCGTTGAGTTGCTTCAGTGTCATTTCGACACCTTCCTTAATGGACTCCACTGTCGGTGTTTCGATTTTTAAAGCCATTTCCAAACTATCTTTCACCGGAACCATGGCCTCAGCAAAACTTTCAACAGCAAATTTGTGCGCCTTAGTGATATCTTCCTGGGCGCGTCGGCGAATATTTTCACCCTCAGCCTTTGCGCGCATGAAGGCATCTTGCAGCTCCAGGATTTTCTTTTCCAACTGCGTTACCGTATCTGCCGATATTTCCACAACATCAGGCTTTTCGTCTGCATTAGCTACTTCAGCAACTTCAGGTGCGTCGACTTGCTGTTCCAACTCCTTGGCGACATCCTCGGTTGAATTAGCATTATCCACTGATTTTTCTTGCTCTTGCATCAACAATCTCCAAAATTTATGACATATAGCTTGTAGAAATGGGGCGTACCCATGTCATTTCAAGGGGTATTGGCGAACTTTTTCAAATAAAAGAGCTACTTGCATCCCGGAGCAACATTCATTATTGCTCAAAAAATATTAATCAAGACTTGTAAACACGATATTCATCTCTTCTCGCGTAAAATTATGGGTTTCCAAGCGCAGAAGCTAAAAAAAGGGATTCAAGCATGATTTTAGTCACAGGTGGTGCCGGCTTTATTGGTGCAAATTTTATATTGAATTGGCTCGCGCAAAGCCAGGAACCTGTTATCAATTTAGATAAACTGACTTATGCCGGCAATTTAAACAATCTTGCTAGCCTGCACGATGATGCTCGCCATATTTTTGTCCACGGTGACATCAATGATAGTAAAAAAATCACAGACTTGCTGGCCAAATATCGGCCGCGGGCAATTTTACATTTCGCTGCTGAAAGTCATGTAGATCGATCCATCCATGGACCAGCGGATTTTGTTTCTACCAATATTAATGGCACCTTCAGCCTGCTTGAAGCGAGTCGAGCCTATTGGCAATCCCTGTCCGACGAGGATAAGGCGAGTTTCCGCTTTTTGCATGTGTCGACAGATGAGGTCTATGGCAGCCTTGGCGCCGATGATGCGCCCTTCAGCGAAAGCACAGCCTATGCGCCGAATAGCCCGTATTCAGCGTCAAAAGCGGCATCAGACCATTTGGTGCGCGCGTATTTCCACACCTATGGCTTGCCGGTATTGACCACCAATTGCTCAAACAACTATGGGCCTTACCATTTTCCTGAAAAACTCATCCCTTTAATCATTGCTAATGCCCGCGCAGGTAAAGACTTGCCGGTCTACGGTGATGGCAAGCAGGTACGTGACTGGTTGTATGTAACGGATCATTGTGCGGCCATCAGGCGGGTACTGGAAAGCGGTAGAGTTGGCGAAACCTATAACGTCGGCGGTTGGAACGAGCAAACCAATATGAGTGTAGTCCATGCGCTTTGTGA
Source organism: Pseudomonadota bacterium (assembly GCA_040390685.1). Lineage (GTDB taxonomy): Bacteria > Pseudomonadota > Gammaproteobacteria > Burkholderiales > Burkholderiaceae_D > Undibacterium. The sequence goes on from JAZJYB010000229.1 coordinate 4,568, forward strand.
TTTATTGGACCAACTCCAGCCTAAGACAAGCGGCAGCTATCGCGATCAAATCAAGCACATTACAGACCGGCCAGGGCACGACCGCCGTTACGCCATCGACGCACGAAAAATTGAAAAAGAATTGGGCTGGAAGCCAGTCGAAACCTTTGAAACCGGTTTGCGTAAAACTGTAGCGTGGTATCTGGCTAACGACGCATGGACCGCGCAAGTGCAATCTGGCGACTACCATAAGTGGGTAGATTTGCAGTATCAAAATACTCCGGAAAAAGAAACACAGGAATCAGCATGACCTCAAGCACACCAACTATGGCACGTAAAGGAATTATCTTGGCCGGAGGCTCCGGCACCCGATTGTATCCAGTCACCAAGTCTGTTTCCAAGCAGCTTTTGCCGGTATATGACAAACCGATGATTTATTATCCGCTGACGACGCTGATGCTCGCCGGCATGCGAGATATCTTAATCATATCGACACCACAGGATACACCGCGCTTTCAAGAGTTACTCGGAGACGGATCGCAATGGGGCATCAACTTACAATACGAAGTACAAGCTAGCCCCGACGGCTTGGCGCAAGCGTTTATCATCGGACGAGAGTTCGTTGGTAACTCTCCGTCAGCGTTGATACTCGGCGATAACATTTATTATGGCCATGATTTTGAATCACAGTTAAATGAGGCAAATACCAACACGAATGGTGCGACCGTGTTTGCTTACCACGTGCATGACCCTGAGCGTTACGGCGTGGTCGAATTTGATGATAACAAGCAGGCCATCAGCATAGAAGAAAAGCCATTAATTGCAAAATCAAACTATGCGGTGACCGGTCTGTATTTTTATGACAGCCAGGTGCTGGATATTGCGGCGGCAATTAAGCCTTCCCATCGTGGCGAATTAGAAATTACCGACGTGAACAATGTGTATTTGAAACAAGGGCAGCTCAAAGTCGAACTGATGGGTCGTGGCATGGCCTGGCTCGATACCGGCACCCATGAATCCTTGTTGGACGCGAGTCAATTTATCGCCACGATAGAAAAACGCCAGGGACTAAAGGTTGCCTGCCCGGAAGAAATTGCATTCCGACGTGGTTATATCAATCAAGCACAATTGGAAGAACTGGCGCAGCCGCTGAAGAAAAATGAATACGGCCGTTATTTGCTGCAACTGCTGGAAAGCAAAGCCTACTAAACCATGACGAAATAAGCTATGAATGTGATCAAAACAAATCTGCCTGAAGTTTTAATTATTGAGCCACGTATTTTCGGCGATGACCGGGGTTTTTTTTACGAAAGTTTCAATGCAAAGAAATTTGCTGAACTCTCTGGCGTCGAGACTGCTTTTGTCCAGGATAACCACTCGCTGTCGGCAAAAAACGTCTTGCGCGGTCTACACTATCAAATCCAACAGCCGCAGGGTAAATTGGTCCGTGTAGTTGCCGGCGAAGTATTTGATGTTGCCGTTGATATTCGCCGCAGCTCGCCGCGGTTTGGACAATGGACTGGCGTCTCGCTGTCAGCTGCGAATAAGCGCCAGATGTGGATACCTGCTGGATTTGCCCACGGCTTCCTGGTGCTCAGCGAGAGTGCGGAGTTCTTGTATAAAACCACCGATTATTGGGCTCCCGAGCATGAACGATGCCTGCAATGGAACGATCCTGCCGTCGCCATAGAATGGCCATTGCAAGGCGCTCCGGTGATGTCAGCCAAGGATCAACAGGGACAGTTATTGGCCAATGCCGAGGTTTTTGCGTGAGGATTTTGTTAACCGGCAGCACAGGACAAGTTGGCCACGCCTTGCAAAACGCACTGCAAGGCATGGGCGAAATCATTATCCCTGCGCGTGAGAACATGGACTTAAGCCAGCCCGAACTCGTGCGCGCAACTATCCAGCAGATTCGCCCTGACCTGATCATTAACCCCGCAGCCTACACCGCGGTCGACCTGGCTGAGCGCGAACCTGAATTGGCCCGCACCATCAATGCGATTGCCCCGGGCATCATGGCGGAAGAAGCCAAAAAACTCGGCGCTGCGCTGATCCATTACTCGACCGACTACGTCTTTGATGGCAGCAAACACGATGCAAGTGGCAAGCTTCTGGCATATACAGAAAGTGATGTGCCTTGCCCCATCAATGTGTACGGAAAAACCAAACTTGAAGGCGAGCAATTAATTCGAGCCAGCGGCTGCGATCACCTTATTCTGCGTACCAGCTGGATCTATTCGAACTTCGGTAAAAATTTTCTCTTAACGATGTTACGTCTGGCAAGAGAGCGGGATGAACTTAGGGTTGTCAACGATCAATGGGGTGCACCTAGCTCCGCAGTTTGGCTCGCCGCGACAACCCGGGCGATCATCAAACAACTCCAAGCTACGAATTCAACTCAACTTTGGTGGTCCAAAAACAAGGGTCTATATCACCTGACTCCTTCCGGATTAACCAGCTGGTGCGGATTTGCCGAAGAGATTTTTCGCCTGGCAAAGTCAGGAAATATGCTCGAGAAACCAGCACCTCGTCTGGTAGGTATCCCATCCAGCGAATATCCGACACCCGCTAGGCGCCCTATCAATTCATGCCTGAACAGCGATTTATTCAAGCGGCAATTTTCGCTCGACCTTCCTTCCTGGCAGTCTGAATTGAGCAATTGTATGACTAGGCAATAAAATGTCCCTCAAAAGAAACACCATATGGAATTTGGTCGGTGCCGGTTTGCCGCTACTCGCGGCCGCGGCTAGCATTCCGTATTGCCTGAACCAGTTAGGCAAGGAGGCGTTTGGCGTATTAACCTTAATTTGGGCCCTGATAGGATATTTCAGCCTGTTTGACTTCGGCACAGGGCGGGCACTCACCTACGAACTAAGTAAATTGAGGCATGCCAAGCAATCAGAAGAAATTCAAGTTACGCTAAAGGCCGGCCTGATATTGACCGCCTTTTCGGGCGCGCTCGGCACGCTGATCGTCCTTGGCCTGGCGTTTCAACTTTCGCACCACTGGCTCAATATCAGCCTTCAGTGGCAAGCCGATACCTATCTTGCCTTTTTGATTGCCGCAGCAGGTATCATCCCTACGACCCTGGCATCTGGTCAACGCGGTGCGATGGAAGGTCTAGACCGGTTTGACGCCTCGAATATCAATAAAATTTTCCTCGGCTTTTGCATGTTTATCTTGCCAGCCATGTCGATCTGGCTGCATGGTGCGAGTCTCTCGCATATCGCTTTTTATCTGGTCTTAAGTCGATTCCTGGTGGTCATTATCGGCGTAGTGCAACTCAAGGACTATCTGTTAACACCACTCAAATCAGCGCTCTCCAAGGAGTCGCTTTTTACCCATATGCGCAGCTTGATTTCCTACGGTTTGTGGCTAACTTTAACCGGCATCATCGGTCCGATGATGGTCTATGGCGATAGGTTCTTTGTCAGTGCAGCGGTTGGCGCTGATCAGTTGTCGCTGTATTCAATTCCGCAAGAGGGATTGATACGCCTGCTCATCGTTCCGGTAGCCCTATGCGGCGCATTGCTTCCCACTTTTACCGTGACTACAGATCAAAAACAATTGACCGCAGTCTACAATAAAAATCATCGCCGGCTAACGCTGATCATGCTGGCTCTGTGCAGTGCCAGCGCGGTATTCGCCTACCCGATTTTAAGCGTATGGATTTCAGCAGATTTTGCCAGACAGTCACTCCCGATAGTCTTAATTTTCTCATTGGGAATATGGATCAATTCTATCGCGGTGATGCCGTATATTTTATTGCAATCAAAAGGGAAAACCGCGCTCACCGCCCAATTCCATGTTCTTGAGTTGTTTGTGTATATTCTCTTGCTGTATATTTTAGCCAACAAATATGGCTTGATGGGCGCGGCGTGGGCCTGGGTGATCCGGGTCAGCCTGGATTTATTTTTACTGCATTTTGCGGCGGCACGCGTGCTCAAAGTGAAAGACATCGGTGCAACATCTTTTGCGCACTAAATACCTGGAATACCGCTAAGTTACACCCTTGATTAAACTACTTCCGGCGCAGCGTAGTCAGACGGTAAGATAGTGTTCATAATGTGATTCTTTTGTTTAATTGAACCTAATTTGAACCTAAGTTGATAGAATCGGGCTTGTTCAAGCTGAGTTTAAAAAACGTAATCGAAGCAAAAAGAGAAATGATACCCATGCAGGTGCACATTTGATTCACGTTGCCATCATCAGTCACGGCCATGAAGAATTGCTGATATCTAGTTCCCTGGGTGGGCTGCTGCGCGCTGGCGGCCAAATGAAAGTTTGGCTTAAGGACAATAAGCCGTCGTCCAAATTAAAAACTTATTGCGCCGAACATGCGATCTTCTATACCGATGCACAAGCTGGTTTAGGCTTCGGTCACAACAATAATTTTCTATACGATTTAATTCAAAAGGAAATCGGATTTTCTGCGGATGACTTCTTTATCGTCATGAATCCAGATATCAGCATCCGCCCAGAAACCATTTTGCAACTGGTTGAACAAATGCAGCAGGATCAATTTCCAATTGCCACACTCAATCTTTATCGCGATCTCAATTTCATAGAGACAGATGCCAACATACGGCGCTTCCCCGATTTGTTTTCGCTGGCGAGAATGACAGTCGTCAGGTCCGTCTCTGAACCTTACGATAAAAATAGCATGACAAAGCCCTGCCACGTTGATTGGGCTTCAGGCGCTTTCCTTGCATTTGATGCAAAACACTATTCGACATTGCAGGGTTTCGATCTGCGTTATTTCATGTATTTTGAAGACGTTGATATTTGCTATCGCTCAAAACTATTGTTGGACAAGGGCATACGTTATTACCCGCTACTGAAAGCGACGCATGCTGCCGCCCACAAAAATCGCAATCTTGCGTCCAAACATGCGATCTGGTTTTTTCATAGTTTTATTAAATTCTTGTCGCAACGTTATTTCAATTACGACAAAGCTGCGGTGAGCATCGATGTCAAATAGCCAGTGCCCATGAGTTCCAGAATCTTGTTGACTGGTGCATCCGGCTTTGTCGGCCAAAGGCTAGCACACACGCTAATACAAAAAGGTGTCTCTCTGGTTTGCAGCGCTAGAAAGCCTATGCTCATCTATGGTGCAGAAATCCGCCTGGTCGATGACTTAAGTGCAGATACAGATTGGCGCCATTGTCTGGACGGAGTCACCACGGTGATTCACTGTGCAGCAAGAGTGCATGTCATGCAAGACAGCGCAACAGATCCCTTGCACTTATATAGGCAGGTGAATGTCGCCGGAACTTTGCAACTTGCCGAACAGGCAGCGGCGGCTGGTGCGACACAATTTATTTTCCTGAGCTCAATCAAGGTCAACGGTGAAGAAACAGAAGCAGGTGCCGCATTTACCGAAGATTGCCAAGCACAACCGATAGATCCGTACGGCATTTCCAAATTTGAAGCTGAACAAGCCTTGTTTGAACTTGGCCGCAAGACCGGGATGGCGATCACGGTTATCCGCCCTCCTCTGGTTTACGGACCTGGCGTCGGTGCCAATTTTCTTAGCATGATGCGCTGGGTTAAACGGGGGTTTCCTTTGCCACTTGGCAGCATCCGGAACCAAAGAAGTTTTGTGTTTGTCGACAACCTGCTCAGTTTAATTACTTGCTGCATCGAAAATCCGCGCGCGTACAATCAGGTTTTTCTTGCCTCCGACGGGCAGGACATGTCCACCACCGATTTACTGAAAAAATCTGCCGCGGCTTTTAAGGTCACTTCCCGCTTGCTGCCATGTCCGCCTTCGCTCTTATCCTTGATCGCGACATTAGCCGGAAAAAAATCGGTAGCCGATCGCCTGTGCCAATCGTTGCAGGTAGACATCAGCAAAGCAAGACGCCAGCTGGAATGGTCACCACCTTACACCGTTGAACAAGGTTTGCAAGCCACCGCCAATCACATAATTGAACCATGATACTGAAACGAATCTTCGACCTTTTCCTCGCCCTGATCGCGTCTTTAATATTGTTACTGCCGATCATCCTGGTCGCGCTATGTGTGCGGCTCACTTCACGTGGACCGGTGCTGTACTGGTCCGATCGCGTGGGCCGCAACAATGCTATTTTTCGTATGCCTAAGTTTCGCACCATGCGCACCGATACGCCTGCTGTTGCAACCCATTTGCTCGGCAATCCGGATCAATATTTAACGCCGATAGGTTCATTCCTAAGAAAATCCAGCCTCGACGAATTACCACAACTATGGAGCATCCTGAAGGGTGACATGAGCCTGGTCGGGCCGCGCCCCGCGCTCTTCAATCAAGACGACCTGATTGCCTTGCGCACAGAAAAAAAGATCCACTTGATGCTGCCAGGCTTAACCGGTTGGGCGCAAATTAACGGGCGCGATGAACTGCCGATTCCGGACAAGGTAGCGTTAGATACTTACTATCTCGAACACCAGACTTTTTTGCTGGATCTTCGTATCCTGGTCTCGACGGTATTTAAAGTTATTCGGCGTGACGGTGTAAGTCACTAAGTAAGTTTTATCGGAATTCTAAAGCATGCAATTCATACTCGCACTACCACGTTTGAAGAAACAAATAATTGCCATGGCCTTCGATGCCATTTGTCTCCCATTGACGTTTATCCTGGCGATCTGGCTGCGTTATGATGGTTTCGACTCGACTTTGTTTGTCCATTATTTTTGGCTGATCGCCGGAGCACCGTTACTCTCCATCCCAATCTTTATTCGCCTCGGCCTGTATCGCGCAGTGATCCGTTACATCGATCAGAAAATCATTAGCATAGTCGTCATTGGTGTGACGCTGTCGGTGTTATCGCTGGCTTTTATAGGCGTGATGACGCAGATCATGGCCTTGTCGCGCGCGGTTTTTGGCATCTATTGGGCCGGCGCTATTCTCTATGTTGGTGCCAGCCGTCTTTTGGCCCGCGCCTATCTGGTCGGAGTTGACCGCAATGAAGATGCCATTGCCATCGCCATTTACGGTGCGGGTAAAGCTGGTGTGCAACTCGCTACCGCTTTGCGCTCTAGCGACGAATATGCCTGTGTTGCCTTTATCGATGACAATAAAAATATGCAGGGCTCCTCGATTGCAGGCATCAAAGTCAATGCACCGGCGAAGCTACAAGAATTGATACGGCAATTTGAAATTAAAGAAGTCTTGCTCGCCATGCCATCCATTTCCAAAGCACGGCAGAAACAGGTGCTTGATCAACTGGAACAATACAAATTGCGCATCAAGGTAACGCCTTCGATCAATAGCCTGGTCAATGGCGAATTACGGGTGCAAGACATCCGTGATGTCGAGATTGAAGATTTGCTCGGACGCGATGCAGTCGAGCCAGATGCGCGTCTAATGTCAAATTGCATCGCCGGAAAAAGTGTCATGGTGACGGGTGCGGGTGGCTCTATCGGATCTGAATTATGCCGCCAAGTCTTACGCCAGAAACCAGCACATTTGATTTTGCTGGAAATGTCAGAATTTGCCTTGTACTCGATAGAGCAAGAACTGAGCTCTTTGCGCCTTGCTTTAAACCTGAGTTGCGAAATTACCCCTTTTCTTTGCAATATTCACGATGCCGCAAAGTTAGATAAAATTTTTAAAGGCTATCAAGTCAACACGGTGTACCACGCCGCCGCATATAAGCACGTGCCGCTGGTTGAACATAACCCGATTGAAGGGATACGCAACAATGTGTTTGGCACATTACAACTGGCGCAAGCAGCGATCGCCGCGCAAGTGAATAATTTCGTTTTAATTTCAACTGATAAAGCGGTGCGGCCAACCAATGTGATGGGCGCAACCAAACGACTGGCCGAGCTCATTTTGCAGGCTTGCTCGCGCCGTCAGGAAACGACCCGTTTCTGTATGGTGCGCTTTGGCAATGTGCTTGGATCTTCAGGTTCCGTCGTGCCTTTATTTCGCAAACAAATTATGCAAGGTGGCCCTATCACCCTGACCCATCCTGAAATCACGCGCTACTTCATGACGATACCGGAAGCTGCCCAATTGGTGTTGCAGGCCGGCGGCATGGGCGAAGGCGGCGATGTGTTTGTCTTGGATATGGGCGAGCCGGTGCGCATCATCGACCTGGCGCGTCGCATGATACATTTATGCGGACTCGAAGTGAAGTCTGAAGCAAGCCCGGAAGGGACGATAGAAATTTTGCATGTGGGCCTGCGTCCCGGCGAAAAACTCTATGAAGAATTGCTCATCGGCGACAACGTTGAAAAGACCACTCACCCACTGATTATGCGGGCGCAAGAATCAGAAATTGCCTGGGATGTATTGCAGCTGCAACTACAGCAGCTCGATGCGGCTTGCGCGGCATTTGATCACGATCAAATACGCTCATTGTTAAAAGAATTAGTGGTGGAATACGAGCCACAATGCGGCATAGAAGATTTTCTTTTTCAGTATGAACCCTCGTCGAGCAACAAGCCAGCTACACCGGTCGCCGAACTTGCGAACTAACTTGCAAACTAACTTGCAAACTAACTTACAAATCAAATCGCAAAATAACCCGCAAATTAGTTCTATAAATTTTTGATTTTCTCAGGTAAAAAAATATGTCTCTCCTCTCTCCAAGTATTTTTAAAGCTTACGATATTCGCGGCATCATCGGTAAGACTCTGGACGCCGACGTCGCGCACTTAATCGGTTTAGCCTTTGGTTCCGCCGCTCGCGCCAAAGGCGAGCACACCGTAGTCATCGGGCGCGATGGTCGCCTCTCTGGCCCGGCGCTAATCACGGCCCTGGCGCAAGGCTTGCAAGCGACTGGCGTCAACGTGATTGATCTTGGTGTGGTCGCCACCCCGATGGTGTATTTCGGCACGCACGTGCTAGGTGCAACTTCGGGCGTCATGGTCACCGGCAGCCACAATCCACCAGACTACAATGGTTTCAAGATGGTGTTGGCGGGCGAAGCAATTTATGGCGATGCGATTCAGGCTTTATATCAGCGCATCGTCGACAAGAATTTTGAAGCTGGCAGCGGCAGCTACAGCACCCATGACATCAAGGCCGCTTATCTGGAACGCGTGGTCAGTGACGTTAAACTGGCGCGGCCGATGAAGATAGCGATCGACTGTGGCAACGGTGTCGCTGGCGCCTTTGCCGGCGAGATGTATCGCGCCATGGGTTGCGAAGTCACCGAATTATTCTGTGAAGTCGACGGCAATTTCCCTAACCACCATCCGGACCCGGCCCACGCCGAAAATCTGCAAGACCTGATCCGCTGCGTACAAAATGGCGATGCAGAAATCGGCCTGGCTTTTGACGGTGATGGCGACCGTCTCGGTGTCGTGACTAAAGATGGCCAGATCATTTATCCTGACCGCCAACTCATGCTGTTTGCCGAAGAAGTCTTAAGCCGTAATCCGGGTGCGCTCATTTTGTACGACGTGAAATGCACACGTCACATTGCAAGCTGGGTCAAGGCGCGTGGTGGTATGCCGATGATGTGGAAAACCGGACACTCTTTGGTCAAGGCAAAACTACGTGAAACCGGCTCACCACTGGGTGGCGAAATGAGCGGGCACATCTTCTTTAAAGACCGCTGGTATGGTTTTGATGACGGCATGTATTCCGGTGCGCGCCTGCTGGAAATACTCAGCCGCGTCAGCGATCTCACTGCAACCTTAAATAATTTACCGCAGTCGCCAAGCACGCCAGAACTGCAACTACAGCTAAAAGAAGGCGAGAATTTTTCCATCATAGCTCAGATGCAAAAAAATGCCGATTTCCCTGGCGCCGATCAAGTCATAACCATCGACGGCCTGCGCGTTGAGTATCCGGATGGCTTTGGCTTAGCCCGCTCCTCCAACACCACACCGGTGATCGTGATGCGTTTTGAAGCTGAAAATCCCGAAGCGCTGACCCGTATCCAGAATGCGCTGAAACAAGCCGTGCTGGCGGTCAAGCCTGATGCGCAACTGCCCTATTGAAGCACCTCGCATGTTAAAAATTCTTTTGGTGCGCGTCTCGTCGATGGGCGATGTCTTGCATAATATGCCGGTCGTGAATGATCTGTTGCGCCACGCGCCCGATGCACAAATCGATTGGGTGGTCGAAGAGGCTTACGCCCATCTGGTGGCATTGCACCCGGGTGTGCGCAAGATCATCCCATTTGCCTTGCGGCGTTGGCGCAAGTCCATGCTCTCACGCGCAACCCGGCATGAAATGGCACAGTTTTACTCTGAATTGCGTGCCGAGCAATACGACATCGTGCTCGACACCCAGGGCTTGCTTAAGACCGGCATCATCATGGGGCTGGCAAAACTCAACCCTGGCGGAAAAAAAGTCGGCTTGGCCAACGGCACCGAAGGCTCTGGTTACGAAGCTGCCTCGCGCATTTTCCACACCGATAGCCTGCCAGTCGACATTCATACCCATGCGGTTTTGCGCGGACGATTAGTGGCGGCACATGCCTGCGGCTACCAAGTCGATACGCCGGCGAATTTCGGCCTGCGCGTTCCGGAATCGGCTCCAGCCTGGCTACCCGATACTCCTTTCGCCACATTCTTCCATGGCACGGCCGGCGCCTCCAAAAAATGGCCGCGCGCCAGCTGGATACAGATCGCCCAGACCCTGGCAGAAAAAAATATACCGATACTATTGCCCTGGGGCAGTGCTGCAGAGAAAATTGAAGCGGAAGACATGGCGGCTCACATGTCAAATGCCACGGTTCTGCCAAAACTTTCTATGCAAGATGCCATCATACTGGCGCAACGCGCGACATTGGCAATAGGCGTGGATACCGGATTGACGCATATCGCAGCCGCCTATGAAACACCGACCATAGAAATTTATTGCGACTCACCACGCTGGAAAACCGAAGGCAACTGGTCGTCCAAGATCATCAATTTGGGTGATAAGGGACAGCCCGCCAGCGTCGCAGAGGTTCAAGATGCCATCGCCATATTAAGCGCACAACGTGACAAATGATCGACCAGTAAGCGACAAGGATCAAATGGGGGCAAAACTGAACAAGCACTATGTTTT
>JAZJYB010000229.1:15552-22745 GCA_040390685.1 Pseudomonadota bacterium
ATTTGAAGTTTCCATTGGGGAAGTTTTTCCGTTGGCCTTAACAAAAACTACATGCGTCTAATTTACTCTTTCGTCTGGTGGCTGGCACTACCGATTGTGCTACTCCGCCTTTGGAGTCGAGGCCGGCAAGAGCCAGGCTATCGTCAACATATCACGGAGAGACTGGGCTTTTATCCTGTCATTCAAGATGCCAAACGCATTTGGGTGCATGCGGTTTCTGCCGGAGAAACCCGCGCTGCAGAACCCTTAATCCGCGCATTATTGCTTGCCTATCCAGAGCACCAAATCTTGCTCACGCATATGACACCGATAGGCCGCGCCACCGGGCAAAGTCTGTTCGCGGATGTCGGCGTCAGAGTCACGCAAGCATTTTTGCCCTACGATATCAACAGTATGATCCAGCGTTTTCTGCGGCATTATTCCCCGCAACTTTGCGTGTTGATAGAAACCGAAGTCTGGCCGAATCTGATCGCGCAATGCCAGCTAGCAAAGTTACCGGTGACGCTGGTGAATGCGCGTTTATCTGAAAAATCCTTAAAGAAGGCGCAAAAACTTTCTGCGCTCATGCTGCCGGCGGCGCGGGCGATCAATTTCGTGGTGGCGCAATCTGGTCCGGATGCCAAAAGACTAAAAGCCCTGGGTGTAGCCAATCTCTGTGTCACCGGAAATATGAAATTTGATGTCACTCCGCCGCCGAAAATGGGGCAAAGAGGCGCGCTATTACGGCGCTATTTTGCCGACCGCCCTGTATTCATTTGTGCCAGTACCCGCGATGGCGAAGAAGAATTGATACTGCAGGCTTTTGTCGCATTGCAGATACCGCGCGCCCTGCTGATATTGACACCACGGCATCCACAGCGTTTCGACCTGGTTGCCGCCATGTTGGCTGCGCACAAACTCAGTTACGTGCGCCGCAGCAGCCTGGATCTGGATCATGAAACTGAGATTCTTCCTGATCATACGCAAGTGCTGCTAGGTGACAGCATGGGTGAAATGTATATGTATTACGCGGCCTGCGATGTCGCCTTCGTTGGCGGTAGCCTGGTGTCACTGGGCGGGCACAACTTGATTGAGGCCTGCGCCATGGGCAAACCGGTATTGACCGGCCCGCATACCTTTAATTTCTCTGAAATCACGGATCAGGCCATCGCGGCCAATTCTGCCCTGCGTATCGCAGATGCCCGGGATTTAATGAAAAATGCACAAGCACTGCTGGATGATGCCGAGACAAGAAACCAGATGGGCGAAAGCGCCTATGCATTTTTTCTGCAGCATCAAGGCGCGACTGACCGTACTTTGCAGGTGCTAAGACAATATCTTTAAGACCACATTAACTAGGGATGCGCGGATTTAATCGTCATCCCCGAATGCTTTAGTCGGGGACCCAGTTTTAATTTACTTCGTGCGAATCGCGACTACAATGTCGCTTCGCGAATAACTTGAAACCTGGATCCCCGCCTGCGCGAGGATGACAAAATCGGATAAATCCGTGCTTCCCTAGCTGAACCTTCGCGTTTTTTCGGTGTCATAGCCGACACTTACTTATTCTCATGAACACGGTAGATCTATCCGATCAAATCACTTTTAACAAAACGACCATGTCACCAAAAATCCCAACCTTGCTTGCTTCGCTACTCTTTGTCTCTTCTGCTTTTGCCGGCAATGGCAAGCTCACTTTAGAGATGCTTTACCATCCGACCGAAAAGCTGAAATTCGATACCAAACCATTGACGCGTCTGTCATGGGATAAACAAAATCGCCTGATCGAATCGCAAGTCAAAGATGGCAACGTACAGCTCTTTGTCGTCAATCCAAGCACATGGGAGAAGCAGGCATTAAGCGCCGATGGCAATGTAATCGGTTTGCTGAAAGCGGCGGGTATCGAAGGCAAGGAAGCGGACAAATTAACCGAAAAGCTAGGCAAAGAAATCACACCTGAAGTGAAGTCTTACCTGTTCACCTACAAGAACGATCTGTGGTTACTCGATTTACAAAATGCCAAGGCACGCGCACTCACCAACACGCCGGATGTCACAGAAGACGAGGCGATCTTATCGCCGGATTTTAAATCGGTCGCCTACTTGAAGGGCAATGATATCTATCTGACCGACGTCGCAACCGCAACCGAAAAACGCCTGACGAGCGGTGGCAGTGAAACCGTCTTTAACGGACGCCTCGATTGGGTTTATCAAGAAGAACTTTACGGCCGCGGCACTTTCCGCGCGTTCCGCTGGTCGCCTGATTCCAAACAGATCGCGTTTCTAAGTTTGGATGAAACTAAAGTCCCGGTGTACACACTCAGCGGCGATTTTGCCCAACCGATCAAAGTCAATAACACGCGTTACCCAAAAGCCGGCGATCCGAATCCTATCGCCAAGATCGGCGTAGTCGATTTACAGGCGAATGTCAGCTGGAGCTATGATCCGTATCCTGGACAAGAAACATTGATAGTCCAAGTCGATTGGACCCCAGATGGTAAGCTCATCGCGGCCTGGCAAGACCGGGTACAAACCTGGCTAGATTTACGTTTGTACGACAGCACTTCAAGCAGCAAAGTCATATTGCGCGAGACCAGCCCAGCCTGGACTGAGCGACTGCCACTGCCGCATTATTTGAAAAGCGGCGGCTTCGTATGGGAATCTAGCCGCACCGGCCACCATCATCTGTATCGTTACGACAAAAACTATCAACTCGTAAAAGCCATCACCAAAGGTGATTGGGATGTACGCACGGTGTATGGCATCGATGAAGAAAAATCCCGCGTCTTATTCTCAGCCAGCGAGCGCAACCCGATCGGCATCGACATTTATTCGGCCAATCTCAATGGTGATAACTTCAAACGATTGACTGCAGAATCCGGCTCGCATTATGTGCGCTGGAATAACACCTACACACAGTATCTCGACAGCTGGAACAACCTCAAGCAAACGCCGAAGCAAGCGCTATTTTCTGATGCCGGTGTGCAGATCAAACTGGTCGACGATGTCGGCATTCCTGAAAAAATGAAGGATCTGGAACTCGCGACCATGACGCAGCAACAAGTCAAATCACGCGATGGATTCTTGATGGAAAGCCTGTTGTTCTTGCCGGCCAATTTCGATCCAAAGAAAAAATATCCGGTGTACCAAACCCTGTATGCCGGCCCGATGGCACCGCAAGTGGTTGATCGCTGGAGCAGCAATCTTTACTATCACTTCCTCGCGCAGCAAGGCTACGTGGTCTGGGTACTGGACAACCGCAGCGCCAGCGATAAGGGCGTAGTCAGTGCCTGGCCCATCCACAAAAAGCTAGGTCAACTTGAACTGCAAGACCAGCTAGATGGCCTCGAATGGTTACGCCAACAAGGCTGGGCGGACATGGACAGGATTGCCCTGAATGGCTGGAGCTATGGCGGCTACATGACCTCGTATGCGATGACACATAGCAGGGCCTGGAAAATCGGCTTCGTCGGCGCACCGGTCACAGATTATCGCTTGTATGACAGCATCTACACCGAGCGTTATATGGGATTGCCGAAGGATAATCTCGACGGCTACGACAAAGGCAGCGTACTCAAAGCGGCAAAAAATCTCAGCGGCAAAATCATGATCATGCACGGCACCATGGACGACAATGTGCACCCGCAAAATTCCATCATGCTGATCGATGAACTCATTAACGCGGGAAAAGAATACTCTCTGCAACTATACCCAAGCCAAGGCCACGGCCCACGTGGTGATTGGCCGATCTGGTCACTGCAAAAAGCTAAGTGGGAGTTTTTGAAAACTAATTTGTAAATATTTTTTGGTTGTGTGGGATGGGCTTGAATGACACGGAAAGTGAGAGCAGTGCCAGCTAGTGCAACCATTGTCTAAATGTGAAAAAAGCGTCTGAATATTTTTCAGGCGCTTTTTTTTGCCCGGATTATAAAGCGTGCTTCAGCAAATTTTGAAAGACCGCAGTGGGGGAGGGACTTGTCTGTCGAGATAAATTCCTATTTTATTAATTGAATTTGGTAGAATGCAAAATAATTGCAACGACGCTTTTTGAGATTTATTTAGTACCATGGAAAAGTATAAATATTTCTCGAAAACTAAGCTGCAAGCGGGTTTTAAGAGTTTTCTCTAAAAACGCTATGCATTTTGGTCTGGCGGGGATGGAGTAATGATGAACAATTTAGATGGAAGCATAATTGCGGTCGTTTTCTGGGGAATATCTTGCATGGTATTTTTTGGAGGCGCAGTAATTTGCTTGGTGAACGGCGCATTTGCTAAAGCGCTGGCCTTCATTACAGGAATCGGCGCATGGTCATAATTGCGGTAGTTTTCTGGGGAATAACTTGCATCGTATTTTTTGGTGGTGCAGTAATTTGCTTGGTGAACGGGGCGTTTGTTAAGGCGCTGGCCTTCATTGCAGGAATCGGCGCATGGTCATATCTGAGCCTTGCTACCTTGCTTATGATTGCTTTTAGATCATGTGCTCACAATTGCCTGCAAGGGCCTAGGGAGCCGGCTGCGGATACGCTGTTTAGTCTAGTCTATATAGCAATTTCAATGCTGGTTATTTGGTATGCTTTTCATATTCTGAATAATCTTGAAACTCAAGTTGATCCTGTTGATCCTGCGTCATCGACTGATTCATCGTCCGATGGCAAAACTGATGCGCCGTCATAAGCCATGGGCGAGTGCAACCCGCGCCGTGAATCATTTCCTAAACGATGTATCGTTCAAAGATAATGGGTAAATTAAATCGAATTTACTATAATTTTCAAACACTTTTCCGCGCGGGTTACACCCGCCCTACGTGGCTGTAATCTCCAACAAAAGCTTCAAGCAAATCTAACTCACGAAAACTGCAGCATATCTCCAGCCTGATTAAGGGCCAGATACTGGCCGATATTGCCGTTACGTAGCGATTCCACCATCATATCCAAAGGACGGCTGGCAGCATCGCTGCTGGGGGCCAATCCACCCTGCCCTGACATGCTGGTGACAAAGACCACATCCCAATCTTTCCCGGTATGTTTTGACTCGGCAACTAAGTGTTCGAAATCACTTAATTCCTCCGGCAATTTATCCACACACATCACCGCCCTGAGCTCTCCACCTTGTTGATTTTCGCTGGCTGGTTTTTGGGCAAGTGTTTTCCCAGATGGCAGTTCTGCTTTGGCAAACATGAACAATAAACGTTGCGGCTGTTCTTGTTGCCTGGCTGCATGCAGCAGGTCTTTAAAGCTAGAAATTATCACAATCAACTTTCATAAAATAAACGCTCCCTATCATAAATTCAGCACCAGTAGATGTCTTCTTTTCGAGGGAAATTTCTTGAGACGGGTCAAGGAAATAAGGAAGCTGGGGGTTATAATGATCGACGAATCTTGGCGCTAATTGCTGCAAAATTTCGACGACTTATTTCGACAAACTCGCTCCCGGATTGCACTATTTCACATCTTGAAATTATCCTTACTACCAGAGCAATAAGAACCCGATTTATTTCGTTAAGTTGCTGCAATTCCGCCGAACTCCCGCACAATTATTACACTATCAACTCAAAAAAACATCGATGAACGCTAACGAAAAAATGCTAGGCCTGACTGAAATGTCACCACAAGAAATCTCCCTTGATGTCTTATTGGAAAAATACGCCAAAGGCGAAGAAGCGACCATACAAGATGTGCAAGCGCGCGTAGCCAATGCCCTGGCCAGCGTAGAGCAGCCAGATTTCCAGGCGTATTACGAAGAGAAATTTCTCTGGGCGCAAAAGAACGGCTTCGTCCCCGCCGGCCGTATCAATTCCGCCGCCGGCATGGATATGCACGCGACCCTGATCAACTGCTTCGTGCAGCCGGTCGGCGATTCAGTCTCCAGCACCGTCAATGGCAAACCAGGCATTTATACCGCCCTGTCTGATGCCGCAGAGACCATGCGACGTGGTGGTGGCGTCGGTTATGATTTTTCTACCATACGCCCGAAAGACGCGATCGTGCGCGGCACGCGTTCACGCGCTTCCGGCCCGGTCTCTTTCATGCAGGTCTTCAATGCGTCGTGCTCGACGGTGGAATCGGCCGGCGCGCGCCGTGGTGCGCAAATGGGCGTGTTGCGCGGCGACCATCCAGACATTCTTGAGTTCATCCGCTCCAAAGACAAGGGCGGTTTGACCAACTTTAATATCTCCATCGGCGTGACCGACGAGTTCATGAATGCGGTCGCCAACGACACCGATTTCTGTCTGGTGCACAAGGCAGAACCAGGCGATGAAAAGAAAGAAGCCGGCGCCTATCAGCGTGACGATGGCCTCTGGGTACACCAGACAGTAAGGGCGCGTGACTTGTGGGATGAAGTCATGAAATCGACTTACGATCACGCCGAACCAGGCATCTTGTTCCTGTCGCGCATGAACGCAGAAAACAATCTTTATTACTGCGAAACTATCGAAGCCACCAATCCATGTGCAGAGCAGCCACTGCCCGATTACGGCTGCTGCTGCCTGGGCTCGGTCAACCTGACCCGTTTTGTCAAAGGCGCTTTCGGCAACAACCCGCATTTTGATTACGAGACTTTCCAATCGGTAGTTTCACTGGCGATCCGCATGTTGGATAACGTGCTCGAAGCAACTGCATGGCCATTGCCACAGCAAAAAGCCGAAGCCATGTCCAAGCGCCGTATCGGCCTGGGTTATTTAGGTTTGGGTAGCACGCTGGTGATGATGGGCTTGCGTTACGATTCCGACGCTGGCCGTGAACTGGCGCAGAAAATTTCTGAAGTCATGCGCGATACCTCTTATCTTGCATCGATAGATTTAGCCAAAGAAAAAGGCGCCTTTCCGCTATTTAACAGCACCAAATATTTAGCCGGCGTATTCGCCAAGCGTCTGCCAAAAACCATACGCACAGCGATGGCCAAACACGGCTTGCGCAACTCGCATTTACTCTCGATCGCACCGACCGGCACCATCACTTTGGCCTTTGCCGATAACGCCTCCAACGGTATCGAGCCGGCGTTCTCATGGGTCTACAACCGCAAGAAGCGCATGGCAGTAGGTGACAGCAAAATTTACGAAGTGGCCGATCACGCCTGGCGCTTATATCGCCATCTGGGTAACGACGTATCCGACGACAGCAAACTGCCGGCACCGTTTGTCACCGCACTGAATATGTCGGCCAGTGATCACATGAAAATGTTGGAAGTAGTCCAGCCCTTCATCGATTCTGCGAT
>JAZJYB010000230.1:0-12340 GCA_040390685.1 Pseudomonadota bacterium
TAGCTTAGTCAAGAAAATTATTCCGGACAGCAGTGCGCCTGCGCGGGAATGACGTTAATGAGCATTTTGAGTTTTGTAATTAATCAGGAATGAGATCGATCTAAGATGCCGTTAATCCTCATCCGGATCTTTATATTCCTTAGGTAAGAGATGCGCGATACCCTTGTGACAGTCGATACAGGTTTTGCCTTCTTTTTTTGCCTGCTCGTGATTTTTCTGTGCTTTCGGTTTTTGCTTTTGCGGACTCATCCCATCAAAGCTATGGCAATTTTTGCATTCGCGTGAACCTGAAGCTTTCATCCTGTCCCACTCGTGCGTGGCCATCTCCATACGCTTGGCTTCAAACTTTTCCTTGGTATCAATGCTGCCAACCAACTTCCCCCAGACCTCAAATGAGGCCTTGGCTTTGCGCAGCATTTTGTGTCCCCATTCTTTCGGCACATGACAATCTGAGCAAACCGCACGAACACCCGTGCGATTCGAGTAATGGACAGTCTCTTTGTATTCCTGATACACGGTGTCGCGCATCTCGTGGCAACCGGTACAAAATTCCAGCGTATTGGTTGCCTCCAGCGCGGTATGAAACCCGCCCCAAAAAATGATTCCGGAAAAAAATCCGACGAAAACCAAGGTAAACAGGGAATACTTTGCGCTTGGTTTTTTTAGTACGTCCAAACATCTGCGTATTTTGGATTTTTTATCGTCATTCATGATGCTTTACTCCCGTGAGTGAATTTAAAATTTCCGGATATACGTGACACCGACAAAGGTCACATTCTGAATCGGTTTCATATTGACGGTCGTATTGTCGGCATACACAAATGGCACACCATTATTCCCCCACTGCCATTCGGTAAATTTAATTCTTTGATGGATCAGGTCAACGCGCAGGTCCGCTTGCCTATCAAGCATATATTTAGCAAAAAACTTCAGCGCGGTCTGGTGGAAAGTCGCATCGGGCAAGCCGATTTTGGCCTGGGCCAGATTGCTTGCACTCGGAGCCACCACAGTCAATGTTCCTGGCAGTGTGCCTGAAGTCCCGGTATTGGCAGCGAGAGCGTAAATATTTTCATCAACAAGGTAAGAGAAATTTGCACCGACGTCGAGTCGACTGCTGAATTTGCCATCCAGGCCCACGCCTAAAGTATCGTTAGCATTCTTCAGGCCAGCCATATATCCAGTACTGTGATTGATGTGCAAAGTTTGCTCACCACGCGATCCGTACGCGTTCAAATTCCAGCCTTCCGCTATCGCATAACTAGCATCGAGACTGATCAGTTTAACGTCGCTGTCACGCCAGCCCTTGCCACCGGCAACGTCATTAAACGGCTCGGTATTTTTATCTTTACCGTTCTCGACTACCAGTTGCAAGCTAAAACGTTCGGCCGGATTCCAGTCTGCCGAGATTTTCCATTTATCCCGTTTAACATCCGTCATCGAGAGTGGGAAAGCGGTCGTGGCAGACATGCCAAGTATACTGGTCGCCGGCAATTGCTGGCCGTAACAGGCAACACCACCACAATACATATTGATCAATGCCAGATTGGCGGCGCTGATGCCAGGTGTTGCCGGGTTGAGCGTACTTAGACTAGTCCAGTTGGATCCGTTGCGCTTGCTTGATGAGTAACTCACTCCGCCGTTGATCGTTTCAGACATGTTGCGACGCAATTCAAGACGATAGCCACGGTCATTATTTTTTTCGCGCAATGTGCTGATACCTGCGACCTTTTCTTCAGCAAGGCTGACCGGCACTTCACGCTCCAGCGAGTTGTAATCTACCCCAGCAGTCGCACGGAAATTTCCAGGCAAGCGGTAAGTCGCTTCAAGCTTTCCGGCGAGGCGAGTGGAACTGGTTCTGTTGTTGTCCCAGAATGCACCAACATTGGTAAAACTGGCTGGCGTGGTCGCCGGAACTACCGAGACGGCCTCAACGTTATATTGCGCTAGCGGGGTTTTGTCGTCCTTTTTTTCATACCGTACATTCGCCAGCACATTGAGCTTATCAAACGGCCGGGCACTTAAACCAAGTTGTGCCAGCACACTGTCAACCCGAGCGTCCAGACTGTTTGAGCCTGCGGGTGCGCCGCTCAATCCCATACCGGCGTAACTGTCGTTTTGCGTCGCATGCGAATAGGCATACTTAAAGTTTGCCTTGGTAGTCGGCGTGAAGGAATAACTGCCGTTGAGATAAATCTGGTGCGCCTGATTATCCGGTGGTAGTGCCATCGGAGTCTGCAGGACATTTTGCAGACTGGTGCCACCGCCAGCAATAATGGATGGACCTACCGCTGGATATCCGGGCAAAGGATTGCCCTGGCCATTATTGAACATGTTTGGCACCGTTGGCGTCATATTGCCATACGAATTCAGGTAAAAACTGCCATAGTATCCTGCGCTAACCAGCAAGTTTTCAGTATGAAAATTGAACTTGGCCTCGATTTGTTTAGTGATGGAATCTATCGGTTCAGGCAACAAAAGAATCGCATTCTTGACAAAATTAGCCTGATTGATCGCAGTCGTAGTCGACGTACCGCAAACGTAACTGGCGCAATCGTAACCACGCCCCCAAAGGCGCGCACCGGTTTTTTTCTCATTTTTAAAGTTGACTTCAAACTGCAGGGAATTTGTAATCCATTTTTCGTAACCAACACTGGCGCTCTTGCGCTGTGTTTTTAGGTCGACATCTGCGCCACTACCCGGTGTCGCCAGTCGCGATACAACCGGCGTTGTAGTTCCCACTCCGCTCATCCCGGTATTGATGGTGCGCGGGTAATTGCGCTCAAGTTCTGAATACTCAACGTAATATTTCCAGTCGCCTTGTTTCGATCGTGAGAAGCTCAGCTCGCGGGTATCAAGACCGAGATTAAGCACGTTAAAGTTCATCCACGTACCCGTTGCGTCATCGCGAGTCAGGTAATCCAGGTCGATCAAGGCGAACGCAGAGTTTTTGCGCATGCCGTTGTACTGGCCAAAAATCGCCCGGTCTTTGCCGTCGCCGTCGACACCGCCGATACCGACACTGATGGTGCTTTCAGGTTTGATTAACTGCGCAATATCGCCATCCTGGGCTTGTGCCGGGTTGAAGGCCGCGCATATCGCCAGCGCAATGACAGTTTGGCTGATGCCAAGCTGATGTGTAGAAATTCTCATCATGTTCTCCCTAGCTCAACGCAACATGAATTGCGGTGTTGGATTCTTTGTGCTTGGATTATTGCTTCCATGCACCTGGGTATGACAGTTATTGCAGGCACGGCCTTGTGTTACGTTGGTCGTGCCTTTGCCTAGTCCATTGACCGTAGGAGCCACCACTTGCGCACCCAAGAGCTGTGGAATGAATCCACCGTGAGGTGTATGGCATTGATGACACAGGAATGGCGGTCTGGCTTTCAGCAGATTTTCTGCAGTCGTGCCATGTGGGTTATGACAGTTCGAACAATCTTCAGTGACTGGCTCATGGTTATGCACGAAGGGTCCGCGTTTTTCCATGTGGCAGGTATAGCAGGTCTCAACTACGCTATCGCGCTTCATCAGTTTAGGGCCGACTGAACCGTGTGGGTTATGGCAATCTGAGCAACCCATTTTCCCTTCAGGTATAGGGTGATGCGACGGACGGTTGATTTGTGAACGCTGCTCTTTATGGCAGGTGAAGCAGACTTCAGGCTGCGTTTTTTTGTCGCGCACTTTATCGTGCGCGGTATGTACCTGGTGACAGGAGGTACAAGCTACGTCGCGCGCCTGATGAACGCTGCCAGCCCAATGTGAGCGCTTGGCATCCTTCTCATGACAAGTCAGGCAAGCGCCATTGCGCGCTTCCACCGGTGTAGTCGAACTTTTCGCAAATGTGCGATCTGGTCCGGGACGTTGTTTACCTGCGGGATTATTCACGTGCAAGTCACTCTCGCCGTGGCAGCTGGTGCAGCTTGGCGTACGGCCATCGGCGACAGTGCCGTGCTTGGTTTTCCCTATCGCCAACACGCGAGGACTATCGCCTTCGTCGTGACAACGCGTACATTTGGCATCACCTTTTAATACGAGGTCTTTGGCCGCGGTGGCCTCTGCTGCAAAGCTATGACCAAAAATAGTCATGCCCAGCGCAAGTGCCAGTACGGTGATGACCTGATGTAGTCGCTTCATTTTGATTCTCCCTGATTTACTTCAATCTTGCGTTTTAGCTTTCAACTCAAAGTCAATTTCGCTGTTTTTGCTATTGACTTAGCTGCTGAGCCAGAGCAACGGTTATGCTTTTACAGCGAGAGTATCCACTGAACGATATTCTTGATTTCAGCAGGATCTTTGGTCTTGATAATTTTGTGTTCTTCTTCGTGGCCATCCGGAAATTTTGCTTTTTCACCTGTGGTGATATGCGTAGTCAGGCGCGCCTCCGCGTCGCTTTTACCTTTGTATTTGGCGGCGATTTCCTTGTATGGAGGACCGTCTTTTTTCTTTTCTATCGAATGGCACTTAAAACAGCCGTTTTGCCTGGCCATCTGTTCTGCTGCTACCGGGTCCATCGCATAACTTGACGTCGAAATAAGCCCGGCTGCGAAAAATGTGAGGATGCCGGACAATGTTCTGATGTTGGATTTTGTGTTCATTTTTTTCTCACCGATAAATTAAAAAGGAGTTGAACTAAACAGAAGTCTTTGATGTTGTCCCTTACAAAGAGCTTATGCAAGAATGGTGCCTGACATTCTCAAGCATGTAGCACGCCACTTTTTCTCTGCCGTGCGGAAAAAAAACTCTCGCCAAAGGCGGCAGCACACGATGGCAACTCCCAGTTTTTTTAATCGACACTGCGCTCTTTAATTGCAAAGATTGACTGGCGTAGTATTTGGGCGATTGACGTGGATCAATGCATTGTGGGAATTCTCGCCAAAAACAAAAATTGCGTTGTATTTACACGTCAAGCAACTAAGCAGCTCTTGCCTTCATGAAAAAAAATATGTCGGGAAATTTCCAGTAGAAAATGAAAGTGGCCACGGATATTGTATTTTTAATTTCCCGAAAGAATTTTCTCAGCCTGACATCAACGAGATCAGTTTCTGCAATCTGAAATTAAAAAAATCCTATTCAAATTAATGCAGCTAAAAATTTCCCGAAATTGAGAAATATGACGGGTTAAATCTCGTTTGCGGGAAAAAAAATCCTCCACTGCCACCATCAGAAAGTTCTTCCTTTCTCGCCATACTGGATGGCAACAAGCTGCTTGGAATCAAAATTGCTTACACCGCCATTGCATGACGTTCATTGATCTCATCCAGATTTTCCAGACTGGCGTTTCATACTATTAAAAATCCTAGCTCCCTAGCCGTAGATTTATCGTCGATTAATTAATGCCTGTGATCGACTCCCGATCGGAAGGCGGCAAGCAGGAGAGAACGCATAATGAATCAAGGCCCATTTCAGAGTACGAGGCGCACGCAATTGCGCTCTCCGGTGACAGCATGGATTGTTGTCATCAGTCTCTGTTTGGGATTTATGCTTGCTGTTGAATGCGTGGCTAAAGAAAACCAGAATTCAGTCATGCCTTCAGCACTATCAATATCTGACAATGTGATTATTTACGGCAATTTGCTACTGCTGGCATCAACCATTTTGTATCTGCTCCACTTGTACTTTCGCACGCAAGAAATTGGGATCTGGGCGACTCGGCTCGCTATTGCCGGCGCACTTGTTTTAGTCGCTGGATTGGTAGTTGGAACAACAGAGACTGGCTTGGCAGACGAGTCGTTGACCAGTTCGTTAAATGTGATGACATTGTTTAGTTCAGCCACTGTTGTCATTTATCTAGTCATGGAAAAAATCTATCGCACGCGATCTGCCGGGGCGTTTGTCATGCCGATTGTGGCAGCCGCTGTGCTCTTTGTGGCCTTCGGAAAATCCACCCAATACAATTTATCTGACATTCAACAAACGGGACTTCAAAATTATTGGAGTCACGCGCAAATACTGACAAATATTATCGCCTATGGAGCTTTTGCAATTGCAGCGGCACTCGCTATCTTGTACCTCTGGCGGCAAGCTATTTCCAGACAAGCTTTGGAACAGGCGGCGGAAAAACCATTCCAGTTCGAGTTATCTAAAATTGAAAAAGTAATGCATCAAGCTATTTTTTTTGGGGTGTTGTTGCTGGCCGTTTCAACGGTACTTGGCATAGGCATGAGCTTGCAAAATTCGGGCGAATATCTACATTGGGAGGCAAAGGAAGCATGGAGCGCCAGCATTCTGTTGCTGTACTCAACCTATCTGTATGGTGGCCGGGTAAGAAAATGGCATGGCCGCAAAATGGCTTATTGGGCAGTCATCGGATTTTGCCTGGTAATGTTAAGTTTTTTGGCCTGACTCTCAAGTTTGAGAAATGCTCTACCTAGAGTGAGGCAAGTTAACTGACGGAGAGCGGCATTGCTCCCTAACAAACGGCAACTCCTCGCGGCAAGCCGCCATCATTTCCATTTTGCAGTGCATCATTTGATCTTCCACAAATAAGCAACAATCAGCGCTGCTTATGGATAAAAAAAACACTTCCGTAACACTTTTCTGGTCTACGATTGAAAAAATCCGCAGCAGTAACGAAGGCATGCATTCCTGGTTGAAGTCCCGTCAATTTTAATTGCCACTTGTTTTACGAATGGAACAGTGATGACGAACAAGGTAGCACCAGAACCTCCCGGCGACTCCATTTTATCGAACAGGAAGCGCTTCCTCATTTCAGTCAGAACCAAGGGCCTGATCGTTTTCTTCGCGCTCATCGTCTATTCGATCGTGATCGCCATTTTTGCTTTTCATCAGAAAGGCCTGATGTTGCGCGACTTTGAAGAGATACAGACGAATCTTGAAACTGAATCGATGCTCAAGCAGGCCGAGACCTCATCCTTCCACGCCGTCATGGCGATATTTGCCAGTGTCGATGCGCAGGATAAGTTAGCCGGAATGCCGGCCATCCAAATCAATTTAGCCTCACTGCGCGATCGACAGGCAGAGCTCGCTGCCAGGCTACCTGAGAATAGCTTTAGCTTATCCAACGTCAACGCTGCCTGGAATGATTTGGACAATGACGTCTCCAAGATTAACTTGAATAAAATGAGTGTGGAACTGATCAAGACCAAGGATCAGCTGGCTGCGCTTATCGAAAAGATGGAAAGCGAACGCGGATTTCTGGCCGAGCATTACCGTGCGCAGGGCGATTCGGTAGCGATGACAACCTTTCTGCTCGGGATACTTGGGCTGGGTTTATTGGGCGCGATCATCGGCCTGTTTTTCCGCCGCCTGACGAATGATCTGGAGATGCTGCAAAGCCGCGCTTAACATCGTCAATGGATTTCGCGGCGAGCCGATACCGATTACCCGGCATGATGAGATCGGCCAATTGATGATGGCTGTGAATGACATGGCCGGCACTCTGGATTTACGTGAAAAAGAGCTGATGCTGGAACGGCAGAAATATTTTCATCAAGAAAAAATGGCGGCGATAGGCGCACTGGCGGCAGGCGTCGCACATGAAATCGGCAATCCGATTGCGGCCATTTCTGGCATCGCGCAAGAAATGGTCGACCAACGCTCAGCAAATAACAGATCATGTTTGGCATCCAATTGTCACGATTGTCATCCTGAATTAATCCATGCGCAGACGCTAAGACTGGCCGCCATCACCAGAGAAATTTCAGACTTTGCGTCACCGCGCGCGATCGAGCCAGAATATCTCGACCTTAATGCGCAACTGCGCAGTACCAGCAGTTTGATACGTTATGACAACCGTCTGCATGGCGTAAAACTGGAACTCGATCTGGACTCACAACTACCTGCCGTCTATGGCGTTGCCAATCAGCTGACACAACTCATCATGAACTTGCTGATCAATGCGATGGATGCACTTGAAGGTCTATTGGATCGGGCGCCCACCATCAGCATTACCACCAGTGCAACCGATGATCGCGCCCGAGTCACGATAGAAGATAACGGCCCAGGCATCGAGGCTGAAACACTGGCCCGGGTATTCGAGGCATTCTTCACAACTAAGCCCGCAGGCAAAGGCACGGGGCTCGGCCTTTCATTGTGTTACTCGATCACAAAAATGCATGGAGGTAGCATAGAGATTGACTCAACGCCGGGAAATGGCACACGCGTCAATCTATTTTTCCCATTAAACGATACTTCTTATAACGAGGCAAATTCTCTATGAAATATCTGGAAGTAATGGTGATCGATGACGAACCTGCAATCCGTCAGATTTTGACAGCCTATCTGGTCAAGGCTGGCTACCATGTTTGCCAGGCGCCAAACGGGCTGCTGGCACTGGAGCGCCTGGCCAAAGGGGATCTTGATGTCGCCATTTGCGATATAAAAATGCCCGATATCAGCGGCATAGAATTAGTCAGAAGGGCCCGTACCGCTGGGCTCGATACCAATTTCATCATGATGACGGCGTTCGCTTCAGTGGACACTGCCATTGATGCAATTCAGGCTGGTGCGTCTGATTACATGATCAAGCCTGTACGCAATGAAGAAGTTCTTCATCGCCTCAAAAAAGTCGGAGATTTGCGCGGTTTGCGTGCTGAAAACAATGTATTGCGCAGCCTGGTACAGGGGAAAAAAGAAGACCAATTTGTTTTCGCGTCGCCAGTGATGCGCGATCTGGAGCGGATGATTGCCAAAGTGGCGCCGACCGACAGTACGGTGCTGGTGACCGGAGAAAGCGGCACCGGCAAAGGCGTCATCGCCCGTCAGATTCATCAACAAAGTACACGTGCCAATGAGCCTTTTATTCCAGTGAACTGCGGCGCCATCCCGGAAAACCTGATGGAAAGCGAGTTATTCGGCCACACCAAAGGTGCCTACACCGGCGCAGACAAGGCGAGAAAAGGGCTATTTCTGGAAGCCGACAAGGGTACGATTTTCCTGGATGAGATAGGTGAGCTACCGCTGCAACTGCAAGTGAAGTTGCTACACGTGATAGAAGAAAAATCGGTCAGGGCAGTCGGTAGCGAACAGGTGCGGCAGGCCGATGTACGTATCGTGGCGGCGACCAATCGCGACCTGGCAAAAATGGTAGCAGATGGAAAATTTCGCGAGGACCTGTATTTCCGCTTGAGCGTGTTTCATGTCACCGCACCACCTCTGCGTGAACGCCGGCAAGACATACCGGACTTGGTGCGCTTTCTAATGCAGCGCGGAGTGCGCAGATTAAGTAAGAGGGAAAATATCTCGATTGACACCGATGTTGTCGAGTTGTTGAGCAAATACGAGTGGCCGGGAAATGTACGCGAACTTGAAAACGTCATCGACCGGGCCTTAATTTTGGCGGAGCAAGGTCATATCACGATTGCAGATTTACCTCCGCAAATCTGCAAATATGTCGCCACAGAGATGAACGGATCACCGGCGACTGTTTCCGGCTCGCCCTTGCGTGATCAAGTGCGATATTTTGAGAGTACTGTGATCTATCAGGCCATTCGTGAAGCCCAGGGTGATCGTCGTGTCGCGGCACAGAAACTGGGGATTGGCTTATCCAGCCTGTATCGAAAAATAGAAGAATTTGAAGCGTTTGGATTATTCCAGGATGAGCTTGCAAAAATGGAGTAATGACTTAGTACGCATAACCGCTGGTGATGAGGATAAACGATGGAAATTGTCAATATTGATGTTGCGATCATAGGTGCCGGTGGTGCCGGGCTGCGGGCCGCAATCGCCTTGGCTGAAACCGACTCGACTTTGCGCATTGCGCTTATTTCCAAGGTTTATCCGATGCGCAGCCACACTTGCGCTGCCGAAGGCGGAGCAGCCGGCGTCGTCAAGGCGGACGACAGTTTCGACATGCATTTTGATGATACTGTGGGTGGTGGTGATTGGCTCTCTGATCAGGATTGCGTAGAGTACTTTGTTAGGGAAGCGCCGAAAGAACTGACACAGCTGGAACATTGGGGCTGCCCATGGAACCGTGAGGCAGATGGCTCGGTTGCGGTGCGGCCATTTGGTGGAATGAAAAAACAACGCACCTGGTTTGCGGCCGACAAATCGGGCTTTCATATCCTGCACACGTTATTTCAGACCACGCTGCAATATCCTTCGATTATCCGTTTTGACGAATATTATGCGCTGGATCTGCTGGTCGACGACGGCCGTTGCCAAGGCCTGACTGCGATGGAAATGCGCAGTGGCATGATCAAGCAATTTCACGCCAAGGCGGTCATCATTGCCGGTGGCGGTGCTGGCCGCATCTTCCCGTTCAGCACCAATGGCGCGATCAAGACTGGTGACGGCATGGCGCTGGCCTACCGCGCCGGCGTGCCGCTTAAAGACATGGAATTCGTGCAGTACCATCCAACCGGCTTGCCGAATACCGGCAGTTTGCTGACCGAGGCATGTCGTGGCGAAGGCGGTGTCCTGCTCAACAAAAACGGCTATCGATTTCTGCAAGATTACGGCATGGGGCCGGAAACACCTTTGGGCAAGCCGCAACTCAAGACCATGGAACTTGGGCCACGTGACCGGGTTAGCCAGGCGTATTGGCATGAACTGCAAAAAGGCAATACGGTCAGCACGGAATGGGGTGAATGCGTGATGCTGGACATGCGGCACCTGGGCGAAAAAACCATCAACGAACGCTTGCCTTTGGTGCGTGAACTGGCGATTGCCTACCTCGGTGTTGACATCGTCACCGATGCGGTTCCGATCCGCCCTGTAGTGCATTACATGATGGGCGGAATCTCGACCAATACCAAGGCCGCAACCACCCTCCCCGGCCTGTTTGCGGCCGGCGAATGCGCCTGCGTCAGCTTGAATGGCGCTAACCGCCTAGGCTCCAATTCCTTGGTAGAGTTGCTGGTCTTCGGCAAAAGCGCCGCGATGTCGGCGATAGAACATGTGCGAAATCTGCCCGCCGCAAATACCGCCGCATTGGAAGCGCTCGCAAAAGAATCCCAAGGCCGCATCCGTGCATTATTTTCGCGTACCGACGGCACTGAATCCATGTCGGGCTTACGCAAGGAAATGATGGATACCATGGAAAAAAATGTTGGCATTTATCGCACTGAATCTGGCTTGCAGGAAGCGGTCAGCAAGATTGACCAGCTGCGCCAGCGTTACCAAAAAGTCGTATTAAATGACAAGAGCAATGTGTTTAATACGGACCTATTCCAGGTCCTGGAACTCGGTTGCATGCTCGATTGCGCTTCCGCGCTGACGGTGGGTGCGCTGGCACGCAAAGAGTCGCGTGGCGCCCATCAGCGCCTGGATTACGTGCAGCGTGACGACGTGAATTACCTGCGCCACAGCATGGTGCACTATCAGGGATTAGCGCTGCCGCGCGTCGACTATCTTGACGTCACTATCACCAAATCGCCACCGGGTGTACGTGACTATTCGGGAGCACACAAATGAAAGAGCGCCTGGTTCAATTGGAGGTAATGCGGTACAACCCGGAGACCGACTCCGAGCCCTACTACCAAAGTTATGAAGTGCTGTGCAAGGAAGAGTGGGTGGTATTGGATGCACTCAATGCCGTCAAGGAAAGCATCGATCCGACACTCGCTTACCGCTGGTCTTGCCACATGGCGGTATGTGGTAGCTGTGGCATGATGGTCAATGGTGAGCCTAAGTTGTCTTGCCACGCTTTTCTGCGCAACTATCCTGGCGTAATCCGGGTCGCGCCGCTGGCGAATTTTCCTATCGAACGCGATCTGGTGACGGTGGCAGATGACTTCATCGACAAACTCAAACGGGTTAAACCGTACCTGATTCCCAAGGAAAAAAAGACTCTGGAACAAGGTGAATACAAGCAGACTCCAGCACAGCTGATGAAGTATCGCCAGTTCTCGATGTGCATCAACTGCATGCTATGTTATTCCGCCTGCCCTGAATATGCACTGCAACCGGCATTCCTCGGGCCGGCTGCGATTACGCTGGCGCATCGTTACAATCAGGACTCGCGCGATGGTGGACGCGATCAGCGGCAAGAAGTGATCGCCACCAATGAAGGCGTGTGGGATTGCTCATTCGTCGGTGCCTGTTCCGAGGTCTGCCCCAAGGCGGTTGACCCGGCTGGCGCGTTACAACAAGTGAAGGTCGCAAGCACGCTGGATTGGTTTAAAGAACACCTGCTGCCAGGAGGTAAAAAATGAGCCGCAAACCCTATGTGCGCGAGGTCTCGAAGACCAGCTGGTATTTTAAACATCCGCGCTATCTGCGTTACATGTCGCGCGAAATTACCTGCATATTTATTGGCGCGTTTGCCTTGTTGCTACTGTGTGCCGTGGAACGATTATCTGAGGGGAAGGCCCAATACGAAGCATTTTTGGCGGCACTCACCGGCGCATGGAGTGTCTGGTGGCTATTCGTAATTTTG
>JAZJYB010000231.1:0-6747 GCA_040390685.1 Pseudomonadota bacterium
GGCGTGGGCGATGGCTAGTCAACATCCTTGGTTCGGCGTGGGTTGGTTTGGCTTTGGCGCGGAGCAGGTGCGGATAGCTGCGGATTTTTCTGCTTCAACCTATGCCGAGCATGCGCACAATTTGATCTTGAATTTTGCTGCAGAACTGGGTTGGCCGGCCACATTTTTCATTTCCTTTGCATTGGCGTGGTGGACTTGGCAAACTTGCTTGAAACCTTCGGCAAATAATAATCGAGCTATAGGCTTGGCGAGTTTATGTTTTATCGCCGTGGGCGTGCACAGTATGGTGGAGTTTCCTTTGTGGTACGCGTATGTGTTGCTACCTATCGCTTTGATGATGGGCATGGTGCATCAACTGCGTTGGCCGTCTTTTGGTGTGGCGGTGCCGCGCATTGGCATATTGTTGAGCTCGATGTTTGGCTGCGTGCTGCTGACATTGGTAACGCTTGACTATCAACGGGTGGTCTCTGGTTTTAAAATCTTGCATGCCCGGCAGTCAGGTAAAACGGTCGAGGATGAATTCCTTGCACAGCCATCGCTGACGCTTTTCTCTGAATATTATGCCTACTTTAGCTTATCAAAAATAATGCCAAGAGCAGGGATGTCGGTTCAGGAGATTGCATTTGTCGAAAGCACGAGTCAGCGTTTTGGTTACGTACATGTGCTGAATAAATTGGCTGAAGTGTACGCCTTAAACAACCAGCCCAAAAAAGCGCAAAAGATGATGCTAACGCTGCAAAGGCTGCATCCTTTTGCCTATCCGGAATATTTTGATTTTTGGAAAAGACAATCGGAAGTCGACGCGCGGTATAGGGCAGTGTTTGTCACTATGCCTAAACGGGATGTGAATTGATTTTTTACACCTTTAAGCTTCAGCTTTAACTTTCTTAAGCGGATCAATCCGCCGCCGTCTGACCTTGGTAGGTTCGGCGTTTTCGATAATCAGCACCAGCCCGTCTGCCAGAGCAAGCGCCAGTTTCTCGCGCCCTTCATGCATGATTTGATATATGGTACTTGTACCGAGCGCGGCTGATGTCTTTATCTCGGCGTGCCTTAAAAGAGTGGCTAGTTCGGTGGCAGATTCTGCGCGCCATTGGAATTTAGTCATTTTTTTACCAGGTTCGAGGGACTGCTATTTGTTTTTGAAAGCGCTCTTTGAAGCTGTCGGCGTCCATCGGGCGACCGTAGTAATAGCCTTGCACTTGCGTGCAGCCCATCGCGACTAGCATTTCGATTTGCTCTTTTTTCTCTACACCTTCTGCCACTACCCTTAAGCCCAGGCTGATCGCCATGGCGATGATGGCACTGGCGATCGCTGCATCGTCGGGGTTTTCATGGATGTCGTTGATGAAGGACTTGTCGATTTTTAACTCGTCAATCGGAAAACGCCTGAGGTAAGACAAGCTGGAATAACCGGTGCCAAAATCGTCTAGCGAGATCGAGAGGCCAAGGTTTTTTAATTCGCGTAAGCTGATGAGCGTACTGCCTACATCCTGCATCACCATGCTCTCGGTCAGCTCCAAAATAAAATCATCGGGCTGAGCGCCGGTATTGGTAAAGATCGTGGCAATCCGTTCTGACAGGTCTTCCTGGCGGAACTGGCGTGCCGACATGTTGATGGCTATTTTAAGCGGCGGAAGTCCCTCAGCTTGCCAGGCAATTTGCTGTCTGCAGGCTTCGGCAAATACCCATTCACCGAGCGGCAAAATGAGGCCGGTTTCTTCCGCAAGCGGAATAAATTCGATGGGGTGTACCAGGCCGATTTGCGGATGGCGCCAGCGCACCAGGGCTTCTGCCCCGATGATTTCGCTGGTCCTGAGATCTATTTTTGGCTGGTAGTGCAGGGTAAATTCATTGCGCTCCAAACCACGTCTAAGAGCACCTTCCATATTCAGACGGCTGATTGCGGTCACGCCCATTTCCGGGACGAACTGGCGCACGCTATTGCGGCCATGTTCTTTCACCCGGTACATGGCGATGTCTGCATAGCGCAATAGCGTCTCGCCATTATCGCCATCGCGCGGATACAGCGAAATGCCGATGCTGGCGGTGACGAACATGTCGTGGCCTTCAACTTCGATTGGCCTCGATAAGGTAGTCAGTACTTTTTCGGCGATGACGTCGACATCATCAATCTCAGGTAAATCGGTGAGTATCAGTACGAATTCATCGCCACCAAGCCGCGCCACGGTGTCGGTTTCCCTGACACAGCGGTTCAGGCGATGGGCGACTTCTTTCAGGACGATGTCACCGGCGCCATGGCCAGAGCCATCGTTGATGAGTTTGAAGTGATCGAGATCAAGTAACATCACGCCAACCGATAATTCATTGCGCTTGGCCCAGGCGATGGCGTGATTAATTCTATCGTTGAGTAGGTTGCGGTTGGCTAGCCCGGTCAGGCTGTCGTGCGTGGCCTGATATTCCAGTTCTTTCTGGTAGTTGACGCGTTCACTGACATCGTTAATCACGCTGACAAAATGCGTGGTGGCGGCACCGCTGGCGTCCTTAACTGGCGAGATAAAAAGTTCATTCCAAAATTGCGTGCCATCTTTGCGGTAGTTGCGCAACAACGCCTGGCCTTCTCGCTTCTCACGGAGTGCCGCGCGAATTTCTTCCAGATCGGGTTGTGCCAGATCATCCCGCACCAGAAAGCGGCCTTCGCGGCCGATCACTTCTTCTTCGCTATAGCCCGTGATGCGCGCAAAGGCCGGGTTAACGTAGACGATGGAATGGTCGTTTTCATCACTGCGGGTGATCATGATGCCGTTGCTGGAAGAGACCAGCGCCTGCTCACGCAACAGCAAAGTTTGTTCAACTTCGTGCAATTGGAGCCGCTTGTCGTTGATGTCTTTTTTGACCGCAATCAGATGCGTCATGACACCAACTTCGTTGTACAAGGGCGAAACAATTTGCCGTTCCCAGCACAAGTTGCCATTCTTGCGCAGGCTGAGAATTTCACTCTCATGATGCTCGCCCATTTTTAGCGAGGTAAATTGCTTTTTACGGGTGTCATCGACAATGTCGTTTGAATTCCAGAGTACCGGGGAGTTCAGCATTTCACTTTGGTTAAATCCAGACATCGCGGTAAAACTGGCATTGCAATATTCCAGTTCGCCAAAGACGTTGGTAATAACAATCGCGAACGGGCTTTGCGCTACCGCCAACGCAAAAATGTCGAAACTTTCTTGCAGGCTGGAATGGCTCTGGTGCAGCGGTAAGGCATCAATGGCATCACCAAGTTCATTGCTTAGACGGCACAATAAGGTGTGGGCATCACTACCTGGCGCCAATGAAAAATCTGCGCTGACACGCAAAAATCCCAAGTACGAAGTCGATTTCTTGACGGCTAATTCTAGCGTCTCGACTGTGTGTGCAGCGGCTTGAAGTAGCGTGGGTGATTCAGCCCGGGCGGCTCCTGCTTGCTCACCTTGCCTGATCTCCAATTCTGCGCTGAGGTAGCCGGCTCTGCTCACCAGAACTTGGCAGAACCCTTCCAGCATGTCGGATAAAGTTGATGAATACCAGAGGCAATTTGACAAGGCACCTAACATCAAAAACCACTCGTCTAGTCGACGAGATTCGTCATCCAAGGTAATTGCGTCTTCTGGTTTTATCATTTTCGTCTCTAAAAATCTTCGTTTTTATAGTGCGCCAAAATGCTTTTAATCGATAGTGCTGATCCAGTCGCCGGATTTTCCACCATGTTTTTCGAGTACGCGTATGTCGGTCATCAGCATGCCACGATCGACCGCTTTGCACATATCGTAAATGGTTAACAGGCCAACTTGAACTGCGGTTAATGCTTCCATTTCCACCCCGGTTTTGCCGACGGTTTCGACTTGTGCGGTGCAGCTGACTGTGGAAAGCTTGACGTCAACGCTAAAATCGACCGTGACGCGTGTTAGCGCCAGAGGATGGCACAAGGGAATCAGTTCGCTGGTGCGTTTGGCGGCCATGATCGCCGCGATCCGCGCGATGCCTAGCACATCGCCTTTTTTTGCGGTCCCTTGCGTAATGATCGCCAGGGTTTCCGCTTTCATCTGAATGTTGCCACTGGCGATAGCAGTGCGGTGCGTCTCTTTTTTTTCTGCGACATCGACCATATGGGCTTGCCCCGTGCCGTCAAAATGGGTGAGTCCGTTGTTATTTGAAGTGCCAGCCATAGGTAAATTTGATATTTTAGATAAAATTAAATTGAAATAAGCATTAAATAAGCATCATAAGGAAATGGAACGAAACAATTTTTTGAGTATCATAGCATTGTGAAATCAAAACATCCCCTCTCCAGAGCTAAATTATTGCCTCTTGTGGTAATGCTCACTTTTTGCCTGACGTCAGCGGTCATCATGAGCCGGCAGAGTATGGCGCAAAATTTGCCAACCCTGGGCGATACTGCACGTGAAGATTTATCTCCCTTGATGGAGCGCAAGTTGGGCGAGCAAATCATGCAAAGTGTGCGACGCGATCCTGATTATGTCGACGACGGCCCGGTCTCAGAATACTTGAATAAATTAGGTGGCAACTTACTCGAAAAGCGCCCCGATGCACGTGGTGAAACAGCCTATGATTTTCAATTTTTTGCGGTGCGCGATCCGGTGTTGAATGCGTTTGCCTTCCCCGGTGGTTTTATCGGTTTTCATTCCGGTCTTCTGTTGGCAGCCCAATCCGAGTCTGAGCTAGCCTCAGTGATGGGACATGAAATTGGCCACGTCTCGCAAAGGCACATCGCCCGCATGATAGGTAGCCAAAAACAAGATGTCTTGATACCGCTAGCCGCCTTGGTCTTGGCTGCATTGGCGGCACGCTCTAGCCCGGATGCTGCAATGGCTTTGGTAATGGGCGGGCAGGGGCTTACTTTGCAAAGACAAATAAACTTCACACGAGAATCCGAACGAGAAGCGGATCGGGTCGGCTTTCAGATCTTGCGCGATGGCGGCTACGACACTGCTGGCATGGTGACATTCTTTGGTCGTCTGCAGCATGCTTCACGCAATTACACCGACAGTGGTTTGTCGTATTTGCGCAGTCATCCGTTAACTAGCGAACGTATGGCGGACATTCAGGGACGTATCAAAGAGCAACGGTATATGCAACGTACAGATGGCCTGGATTTCCACTTGATGCAAGCACGGGTGCGCGTACTGCAAGATAGCACTACACAAGGCTTGATGGATGCTGCAACTTTATTTGCGGCGCAGATAAAAACCGCACAAGAAGAGGGTGTGTTGAGTGCCGAGTACGGCTTGGCTTTCGTCGCGTATAAACAGCACGATTATGATAAGGCGCTGAGCTTGCTGAATCAATTGATTAAGAAAGTGCAGCAATCACCTACACAAAAAAAATGGCTCAGGCAAACCAGCGCTTTTGCCAGTCTGGCCATCGACATACACATGGCGAATAAGCACGCAGATGTGGCAATTAAATTGGCAGAGACGGCGTTACAGGATTTGCCGTTAGCACGCGGCCTTGTGGTGCAATATGCCGAAGCCTTAATTACGGCCAATCGCACTGAAGAGGCCGCTGTGTTTTTACGTGACCAGGTGTCTTTGTATCGACACGAGGCGGCGCTACAAAATCTGCTCGCCAAAGCATATGCTGCACAAGGTAAGGCGGCACTACAGCATATTGCACTGGCTGAAGCATATGCGATAGACGGCGCGTTGCCAGCCGCCTTGCAGCAACTGGAGATAGCGCGGCGAGATCCCGACGTGCAATTTTATGATTTGGCTGTGATTGATGCGCGCGAAAGAGAATGGCAGGAAAAGCATCGCGAAGAGCTGCTTTCTGAGAAGAAAAAGAAGTAAGGACTTGCCGTAATAAGTTCCTTCCCCTTTTGAGGGGGAAGGAACTAAAAGCCACGCATGCCCACGATTGTTAATTAAAATTTGCTAATCGATTCTTGGTGTCGAAACAAATCCAAACCGCTCCATCAACTGACGTAATTCTCCGCGTTGAACCGTTAGTGATTTCTTATGCGATAAAATAAATTGAATGTCTGGCGCTGCGTCAGTACTCTCCAGCCAGGTCATCAGTTCTTGATCGGAAGCGGGCTCGCCGTTGATTTGTATCTGGCCCATACATGCCGCCAAATCGCGGTCATCCAGTTGCGCCAGAATTTCACCGGAAATAAAAAATAATTTCCCCTCGCTACTCAAGAAGACATTGTCAATTTCAGTCAGCGGAACACCTGTGTGCAACACAAAGCCATGCTCTGGTATTGTGTGCGCGATATACGGCGTCGCTGCCAGATCGACGTAGACGCGTTGCGGGCCGTTTTGAAAATACCAGCGGCCTTGCTCATCATGTTGATAATTTCGATTGATGAAACCGCCTAGCGTCGCATTGCGGATTTTATCTCCCTGTAAATTCAGCGCTTGCGAGCGCTCATCGCGCATGCGCCAGGCACCACGGGCATCCAATGCAAGCCAGGCATAGCAATGCGGAACGTTAGGCCATTTGCTTAACGCCGCTTTAACGATTTCATCCATTGGCACCTCGATAAATCCAATTTTCGGGCGCATATCTTCGTTGCAAATCCTCGCGATACCGACGTATCGCTGCGGTGTGCGCCTTGATCTGCATCCCGATAATTGAATTTCTAGAGGTGCCTATAAAAATCATTATTTTCACCTTACTTACCGTCAAAAAAATGCATTATTTTGTTCGAAAGCCAATTTAGATTTCCTGGCAGAGCTCCCGATGCGAAGCCGACATGGCCGCCATGTTTGGGATATTCCAGCGTCACAT
>JAZJYB010000232.1:0-8428 GCA_040390685.1 Pseudomonadota bacterium
CGATTTTCGTCATCTCGATCCGCGTTTGCAAGGAAATAATTTTGACCTGAACATACAGGCAGCCAGCGTCGTCAACAGCATGGCACAAGATAAGAATCTCACGCCAGGGCAAATCGCGCTGGCCTGGGTTTTGCATCAGGGTGTAGATATCGTCCCTATCCCCGGCACCAAGCGGCGTCATTATCTGGAGCAAAATATGGCGGCGCTGAATGTGGCATTAAGCGCAGACGAGATCGATAAATTAAGTCGCGCCTTGCAGCAAGTGGCGGGGCCGCGTTACAGCAAGGAGCGCATGTCTATGGTGGATAGGTAAGCGGCGTCGGGTGATTGGCGTAGGGTGATTGGAACTAAAGAGGAATGGCATCGACTTAGCGGCAATGCCATCTTCCATCAAAATTAATTAGTGCGTCATCTTCCATGTACCAGATTGATGAGCGCCTTGATATCAAGATTATGTGCAAGTGCAATTAATGCGACCATCGAGACAACGACGACGATGACGATAGTAAGAGTTTTTTTCATCAGCTTCTTTCCAGGTTTAACGGGTTGAGATATTTAGTACGCGAAGGTTTCACGTATACTTAAACGGGATGCCTTCCACGCCGGAAAGGCCGAGGCCATAATCGAAGCACTGGCGACTATACATAGCCAGATCCACAAAGTTGTCGGTGAAATGACCAGGGGAAAAGCTTCGTCGAACAAGAGATTGCCGAGGAAAGCGCCGATTGCCGCCGACAAAGGAAGTGCCAGAATAATCGCGATGCACCAGCTCATCAGGCCGATGAACAAGCCTTCGGCAATGACGTTGCGCATCACTACCACAGAGCTGGCGCCAATGCTGCGCATGATGCCAAATTCGCGCGTGCGCTCGGCGACATTGGTACTCATGGATGAGCCCAAACCTAAAGCCCCGACCAGTGCCATCAAGATAGAAATAAACAGCAAGGCATTCACGAGTAAATCAAAATGCGCGTCGACTTCTTGACGCAGCATATTTTCGGTAATGCTGGCGCTGATGCGTATCTCTTGTCTGCCTAGCGAGGCTTCAATTTCTTTGGTTAGTGCATCGATGCTCTTGCTATCGTGCTGATTCATGACAATACGATAGCTTTTGTAGAGCTCGTTCTGCCCAGTCATTTTTGCGTAGGTGGCGGATGAGACGTAGGCCATCGCCCCGGTCATTTTTTGTCGAGCGATACCAATTACACGCAGTGTCGCGGCATTCCCATGCACACCCAGGCTGATGCTGTCACCGATTTTTACATGCGGGAAGGATTCCAGTGCCTTGTCGTTTAGTACCACCGACTCTGCACCGGAAACTCCATCAGCTAGCCAATTGCCGCTTTGCATGCGCAGGCTGATCAGCTGGCTGCCTTCAGGGATAGCGGTAACATTCAGTGAGCCATGGCCGCCGTCAGGATAGGTTCTTTCTATATTTAAACCATCTGGCCGATGTCGCGCCACTGCGCTGCTGCTCCATGCTTCAACTAGCTTCACACCGGGTACAGCGTTGATAAGCTGGGTGATTTTTTGTCGATCCTCTGGTTTGGCTAAATAAATTTCAAGATCGTAGTGGCGTTCGGCTGCGGCTTCGACCAGATGTTCTTGCGATGCCTTTCGTACGTTCAGGCTGCTGATGAACATGGCACCTGCGGTAGCAAGTAAAGTCAGCGTGAGCAACAGGCGGTCGCGCCGTCTGAAGCTGTTACGCAATGCCATGATCATGCTTCGATCCAGGCCTGGTACATAAGCCATCCAGCTAAGAATATTTTTTCTATCAACGTAGCTACGCGCAGTGCCAAAATCGGTCATTGCGGCTTGTGCACTAACGTGCGTTGCTTTGATGATGGGCACTGCCGCCATGCACAGAGGAATCAGCACACCGGCCAGCACCAAGGCTAGATAAACATAAGCAGGAACTGCTCCGCTATTCATCGTGAAGTTGAGCATGCTCACCAAGATGACGTTAGAGAACGCGCGTCCTGCCGCCAACCCGGCCGGAGCACCGATGCAAGTCGCTAGTACGCCGATGATAAGAACAAAGCTGAAATACAAGGCGGCGATTTGTGAGGATCTGGCACCGATGGTTTTCATCACACCGATCTGACGTACCTGCTGCGCCAACATGCCATCGATAATGGTGGCGGTCAGCACCGCGCTCAAGATTAAAGCAATGCCGCTAAACACCAGCAGCATGCCGAGGATAGCGGTCATGATAAGTTGATGCGGATGCTCACCGGGTGGCGGTATCCGGATATGCTCGACCACATGGCCTTGCTGTTGTATCCAAAGGGCGAGCGCACTGGCAGTTTGCTCAATCGCGTCAATATCGAAGGGTTTGTTACTCACAGTGATTTTCAGGTCGCGCAAGCTGTCAGTGAAACCTAGTGCGCGCATGGTATCTGGTGTCGCATAGGCGTACGCCGACATGCTTGGTACCGGCATGGCGGGATCATGCGCGCTGCCCGAGACCGTGACCTGACGCAGACTGCCATCGGCTATTTTGATTTGCAGGTTGGCGCCAATCTTGAGCTGCAGCTTCTGCAAGGATTCTTTCTCTAAAAGTATCGTGCCGGGTTGTGGTGGCCAAGCTCCCGCCTCTGGGAAAATGCTATTGATACGCAGCTCTTTAAAATCATCGACGATGAACAAGCTGATAGGATGAAAAACGCCATCAGGTAACTGAAGCTTTGCGTCCAGCTTGGCGCTGGCTTGCGCTGCCGCGATGCCGGGAAAATTTCGGATTGCCTTGATCAGGTCTGCGTCGATGTTGTCGATTTTTAACATCGCGGAAGCCGGGTTGGTCGCAAGATAGTTTTGCCTGATCTCTCGCGTCAGTATGGTGTAGCTGCTGAACATGGTGGCAAGGCCGAATACGCCGGCGGCGATGGCCAGCAACATCATGGCGATGCGGCCAGGGGTCAGCTGCACATCGCGCGCCAGCTTCATCCAACGGGGGCTAAGCGACATGCTGCCTCCCAGAAATTGTCTGCGTGTGTGCATCCGTTGTATCGCAGATCACGCCATCTGCCAGGGTGATGCTGCGGCTAAAATAATGGCTATAGTCGCGCTCGTGCGTCACCATCAGCACGGTTTTTCCCTCGACGACTAATTGCGCGAATAATTGCATGATGCTGTTGGCAGTTTCTGTATCGAGATTGCCAGTAGGTTCATCCGCCACCAAAATCTGCGGATCATTTGCCAATGCTCTGGCGATAGCGGCGCGTTGCTGCTGGCCGCCAGATAATGCGCTAGGCAACTTATCTGCCTGTTCCGCAATGCCTAGTTTAGTCAGTAGTGCAATGGCGCGTGGCCGGCGCTCATGGGCCGGATAAGTGTTACAAAAATCCATGGGCAACATGACGTTTTCAGCGATAGTCAAGCTTGGCAATAACTGAAAAAATTGAAAAATGATCCCGATGTTCTTGCCGCGCCAGGCCGCCAGTTCGCTCTGCTTTAGCGCGTGCACTGCAGTCGTGCCGATAAATATCTCGCCTGAACTGGCATGGTCGATGCCGGTCATGACATTCATCAAAGTGGATTTTCCGCTGCCAGATTTGCCGACTACAGCAACAAATTCCGCCTGACGGATCTCCAGGTTGATCTTTTTGAGCGCAGTAAATGAGCCCGACGCTGTTTCGTAAATCTTGCTCACGTCTTTCAAGGCTATCAGTGACCGCACTAGGGTTTGTATCGTCATTTGTCTCTCCGGGTTTCTGAACGGCGCATTTGCTGACGGGATGTCATGCAGAAAGCGCCATAGAGAGTATTTAAGCCTGCGGGTATTTCTGCTTTGTGTCTTGGTATGTTGTTTCTTGCAACACCATGTTTCTGGCATGCTGTAGAAACAATTCAGAAACAAATCTGCCATTAAAAAAGCGATCTGATTTAAAAAAATAAGTTATAAAGCAAGCTATGGAAAAACTTGATCACTTACTGATCGTCGATGATGATGAAGAGATTCGCGATCTATTAAAGCAATACCTTGAAAAAAGCAATTTCAAGGTAAGCACTGCGGCCAACGGACGCCAGATGCGCAGCGTACTTGGCGCTGGTGGCGTTGATCTCATCGTGCTCGACCTGATGATGCCGCATGAAGATGGACTGACACTGTGTCGGGAACTAACAGCTACGCAGGCACAGCCGGTGCCGATCTTAATGCTGACGGCCAGAAATGAGGAAGCCGACCGTATCCTGGGTCTGGAAATGGGTGCTGACGATTACCTGACCAAACCCTTTGCCACGCGCGAATTGCTGGCCCGCATACGCGCCATCTTGCGCCGTAGCCGCATGATGCCAGCCCAGTCTGGTGCGCAGCGGGGCGGGCAATTAGGTGATGCTAATGCGGGAGGGGGGAGGATGTTGCGCTTTGGGATCTGGGCAGTGGATACCCATGCCCGACATTTGATTGATGATAGCGGCGCGATTGTTTCTCTCAGCGGCGCGGAATACCGTCTGTTGCGCGTGTTCCTTGATCATCCGCAACGTGTATTGACACGCGATCAATTACTCAGTCTGACGCAAAACCGCGAGTCTGATTA
Source organism: Pseudomonadota bacterium (assembly GCA_040390685.1). Taxonomy (GTDB): domain Bacteria; phylum Pseudomonadota; class Gammaproteobacteria; order Burkholderiales; family Burkholderiaceae_D; genus Undibacterium. Next base: position 4,542 of record JAZJYB010000232.1, read on the forward strand.
TTTCGACCGCTCCATCGATATTCTGGTCAGTCGCCTACGCAAACGCCTGCGTGACGATTCGCGCGAACCGCTGTATATCAAGACACTCAGAAGTGAAGGCTATATTTTTTCAAGCACGGTAGTGCAGGCGGAAAATGCCTCATGAATCAAAAGATAATGAAAAACATCTGGCCAAAATCTCTATTTTCACGCCTGGCCTTTGTATGGATACTCGCTTTACTGGTCGGGCACCTGATTGGCAATGTGTACGGATACATCGCCCTGTATGACGATCAAATCGCCAGAACAGATTATTACCTGACCAAAGACCTTTCCGTATTGCTGCCGATTCTGGATGCCGCAACGCCGGCAGAACGTAGTGACTGGGTTAAAAAAATGCAGCGCCAGGCTTATCGCTATGAGTTAGTAAATTCTTTGGAATCTCTCGCCGTGGCAACTGTGCCATTGAATACATCTGTACACCATGGACAGGCGCTGGTCGCTCCGCTTAAAGAGGAATTGACAGGTACTTATTCGGCGAAAAGTTCAGCTGGTCAAACACCTGATGAAGCCAGGCGCGTGTATTTCACGTTGAAAGATGGCACAGGCCTGATCGCCATCGTGAATAAAGCCATCTGGCCTTTCGATTGGGGTGGCGGCGTGGTCTTCGCCCTACAAGTTCTGGCGGTCGTCACGTTTACCTGGGTAGCGGTAAAGCAGGCTACACGTCCCCTGTTACGTCTGGCTGAGGCGGCGGAAGTCTTGGGTTCATCCTTGCATTGCGAAGCGATACCGGAAGACGGTCCCAGCGAAGTCGCCCGAGCGGCGGTTGCCTTCAATGCGATGCAAGCGCAGATCAAAGATCATCTGGCGGAGCGCGTACAAATATTGGCCGCCATCTCGCATGATCTGCAAACGCCGATCACCCGCATGCGCCTGCGTGCAGAGTTAATGGATAGCGGCAGCTTGCAAGAAAAATTCCAGAGTGACCTCGATGCCATGCAAATCTTGGTAGAAGAGGGCATCACCTATGCACGTAGCGCACAAAGAACCACAGAAAAAATATGCCGCGTGGACGTCGACGCCTTACTCGATAGCCTGGTCTGTGACTATGTCGATGCCCAACATTCTGTACGCCTGAGCGGAGAGCTCGGCATGATACTTTCTACCCGGCCAAATACGCTTAAACGTATCATCATCAATCTGCTAGACAATGCCTTGAAATTTGCAGATGAGGTTGAGATACAGATCACACGGACAGCGCCAGAATTGATCTCGGTGTCGGTGCTGGACCGTGGGCCGGGTATTCCGGAAAGTGAATTGGCTGCGGTGTTGCAGCCGTTTTATCGGGTGGAAAATTCTCGCAACCGCAACACTGGTGGCACCGGCCTGGGGCTGGCAATTGCGCAACAACTGGCGCGTGCATTACAAGGGTCGATCACACTGAGCAATCGGGATGGCGGCGGCTTGGAAGCGACGTTGATTTTTCCGGTAAACGCAGAAATTGCATCCTGAGTAGAGAAGTTTTTACCAGTAGCCTCACTACGATGAATATGCAATTAATTTACCTCTTCAATTATTGGTTTCAAATAACGAAAAAAAAGGGCGGAAAAAATCCTAATGAAAGTGCAGCACCCCAGTGAAATTAATAGCATGCCGTCGAGACTGGCCTTAAACGTATAAAATCACAGCATGACTACACTTTTTCACGCCAGCTTGGCCTATCTGAGTAAAATCTGCGGCCTCGATTCCGTTACATCTTTCCCCGCCAACCATCCATTTGGGCGCACACACTGGGACTCATCTTACTTCGATATTGCCTACGGGATGAAGCCAGATCAGATCGAGCAGGTATTGAGTGATGCCATCCATAACACCCCGAGTATTTTCGCGCATATCAATAATCCCACTCCGCGCATGCAGCGCAGTTTACTGGCAGTTTTGCATGACAGTATGCGGCGCAATGATGGAAATGCTGCTGAATGGGCAGGCTTGCTGATCAATGCCTACACGAGCCGCTATGTGCAGGAAGTGCTGCCTGGACTGCGTGCAGAAATTACTGGATCGATTGGTGCGGCACCGGCTGATCGGGTGCGTAGATTGTTGGTATTTTTGGCGAGTATGGCGGCGCCATTTGATGTGATAGAGATTTCGTAGCATGCGCGCGGCGTACCCTACGAGGTACGCACGCCACGCTTGTTTTTTAAGCATATGTTTATGAGATACTTAGCGAGATACTTAGCGAGATACTATCTGTATTAATTGCTCCCCGCTGATATCTGGTTTTGACTGAGCTACCGATGGAGCTACGAAATTTATCTCTCCACTTACCTGGCCATTCTCATGCAGATCGATACGTACTTTAAGGCGCCTATCAAGCGCGACAAAAGTATTGTTTGCAGTGGCAACTATCTCTTGATTTTCTTGATTTGACATTTTCGCGTACATTCTCCGACCACGGTCGAAAAGCGTTAGCGCCTGACCATTGGAAAGTTCATAAGTGCCTTTAAAATAATAAAATTCCTCTGGTGTCATTCTGTATAGCTTACTTGGCATTGTAATCAATTGAGTCGATTGAGTGATCGTCACTGTATTGATTTCTGGTGTGCTCTGCGCTGTTGATGACAGCGGCAATGCGCTTAAAGCTAAGAAAAGTAAAATAGTTTTTTTCATGATTTCCCTCTTAATGTGAATTTTCTTTTCACTCGGGCGATCAAAATCACAAATCCGTCTTTTCGTTACATCGCAGTAGGTGAAAAGTCTTTTGACGTGGGGTCGAATCTCAACCCCATGAGAACCAATATAGTTAACGCAGCACTTAGCAGATAATTGTAAATTCCTATATAGCCGCTGTGCTGAGAGTCAAAAGCTACCAAGAAAAATAGGATTCGACAATCCTGTTTTCCGGCGCCGACTTTGCAGGTGTAAATGTCGTCAATCTCAATCAATAGGAAGTCAAAGGACAGCAAATTGCGCCGCATGGATTCGTCGAAATACATCACCTAGCCTTCATCACCGCCAGCCCAATACGCAACATAGACACCGTGTTCCACCAACAGATGAAAGGTCGAATGCAGGCTGTCGGACACTGTTGAAAAATCTAGGTCAAAACCGCGCTATTTGCTACACTTATCCACAATTGTCGATTCATGAAGCTGAACTTAGCCCTGGGTCAAATTCTAATTAGCTGGGTGGGTCAATATTCAACTGGTGCCAACACCTTAGGCAACGTGCCGAAAAGAAGAGTGTCCTTATGACGATTGACCGTAGAACTTTCATCGCAACCCTGGCGTGTCTGCCTGCAGCGTCGCCAGTGCAGGCTAAGGAAGCCATCGTCCTGGCGAATCTCGTGAATTTCACCAGTATCCTCAGCGGGGTGGTGCTGACGGAAATATACAGGCGCGTCGACTTGGATTTGACCGTGCTGGCGATGCCGCCGGCACGGGCCAGCATTGAAGCATCGACCGGTAGAGTCGATGGTGAAGTCAATCGTGTAGCAAGCTATGGCGCGGCGCATCCGACCCTGATCCGGATCGACCCGCCCCTGTGTATATGGACGGTCTCCGCTTTCCACAAAAAAACGGACAAATTCACGATCCAGTCTGCCATCGATCTTGCGCCGCGCAGCGTCGGTAAAGTACGCGGCATCGTCGGCGCGACGCTGCTGACTTCCGGATTGCCAAACGTTCAAGATGCTAATTCATCCAAGTCACTGATGCAGATGCTGGATCTTGACCGGTTCGAAGTTGCCGTCGACGGGACCTTTGAGTCTGAATTTCATCTCCAACAACTGCAGCTGAAAAATATCAACGTGGTCGAACTGACGCGCTATGCGCTGCACCACTACCTACATGAGAAGCACCGGGATCTGGTGCCGGTGATTGGAAATATGATCGAAAAGCTGTCAC
>JAZJYB010000233.1:0-28001 GCA_040390685.1 Pseudomonadota bacterium
GAATCGGCAGAAGCCGCAGCAGATGGTCTTGAAAGCGGTGGAAGAGCCGAAGTTCCCGGCGCAGGAGTTGTACGGCGTGATCCCGGTCGATACGCGTAAACCGTTTGATGTGCGCGAGGTGATTGCGCGCGTGGTCGACGGTAGCCATTTCGACGAATTCAAGGCGCGTTATGGTACTACGCTGGTCTGCGGCTTTGCGCATATCCACGGCATGCCGGTTGGCATCGTCGCTAACAACGGCATCCTGTTTTCTGAATCGGCCTTGAAGGGCGCGCACTTTATCGAGCTGTGCTGCCAGCGCAAGATCCCGCTGGTGTTCCTGCAAAATATCACCGGCTTCATGGTCGGTCGCAAGTATGAGAACGAAGGCATCGCGCGCAACGGCGCCAAGATGGTGACCGCGGTCGCTACCGCAAATGTGCCGAAGTTCACGGTGATTATCGGCGGCAGTTTTGGTGCCGGTAACTACGGCATGTGCGGCCGTGCCTTCTCGCCACGTTTCATGTGGATGTGGCCGAATGCGCGCATCAGCGTCATGGGGGGCGAACAAGCTGCCAGCGTTCTCGCCACCGTCAAGCGTGACGGCATCGAAGCCAAGGGCGGTAGCTGGACAGCCGAAGAGGAAGACGCCTTTAAGCAACCGATCAAGGATCAGTACGAGCACCAGGGCCATCCGTATTACGCCAGCGCACGCCTCTGGGATGACGGCGTGATCGATCCGGCCGACACCCGCATGGTGCTGGGTCTGGGCCTCTCGGCAGCCTTGAATGCACCAATCCCGGATGTGAAGTTCGGTTTGTTCAGGATGTAAATTCGGATGTGACTTGGTAGGGCGGGTTATAACCCGCCATCGGTTCGATTAAAAACGGCGGGTTGCAACCCGCCCTACAATCATTGATTGCTAAGTAAGGAAGAACGATGTTTCAAACTCTGGAATTGACGCGTGAAAATCACGTCGCGACGGTGACCTTAAATCGCCCCGACGTCCGCAACGCCTTCAACGAAACCACGATCGCCGAGCTGACGCAGGCCTTTAGCGCTCTCGGGAGCGATCAGGGCGTGCGTGCTATAGTGCTGGCCGCCAATGGAGTTGCATTCTGCGCCGGTGCCGACCTGAACTGGATGAAGAAAATGGCCGACTACACCCACGACGAAAACCTCGCCGATGCCGGCCAGCTGGCAGCGATGTTACAGACCATTTACAGCTGCCCCAAGCCGGTGATCGCCAAGGTGCAGGGTGACTGCTACGCCGGCGGCATGGGTCTGGTTGCTGCCTGCGATATCATCGTGAGCGTCGATAGCGCGCATTTTTGCTTGAGCGAAGTCAAGCTGGGCTTGATTCCCGCGACCATTTCACCGTATGTGATCAAGGCCATGGGCGAAAATGCAGCACGGCGGTATTTCTTGACGGCAGAGCGCTTCACTGCAGCCGAAGCGCAGCGTATAGGTTTTGCGCATGAGGTGGTGGCGGCTGAGATGTTAGATGCCAAAGTGGCCGAACTGGTCAAGGCGCTGGCCAGCAATAGCCCGAACGCGGTTAAGCAAGCCAAGACTTTGGTGCGCGAAGTCGGCGGTAGAGAAATCAGCGCAAGCCTGATCGCCAGCACGGTAAAAGGGATTGCACAGATACGTGCATCGGATGAGGGGCGTGAAGGCGTGCGTTCGTTCTTGGAAAAACGCAAGCCGGATTGGTTGAATTAAGTAGTTTGCTGCGCAACAAATTCGTAGGGCGGGTGCAACCCGCCGTCGGGTTTGTCGATAGCAAGAGAATGTGGCATTGAAAGCGCGGGTTGCACCCGCCCTACGAAGATGCAAGCAAAGTAAAACTGGAGTGGTTTTGAATTTAAATACAAAAACAGACTGGGTAGCACGTAGCCTGAAAAGTGTCTGGCACCCGTGCACGCAGATGCAGCACCATGAGACTGTGCCGCTGATTCCGGTCAGCCACGGTCGTGGTGCCTGGCTGTTTGATACCGACGGCAAGCGCTACCTCGATGGCATCAGCTCGTGGTGGGTGAACCTGTTCGGCCACGCCAATCCGCGTATTAACGATGCACTGAAAGACCAGCTGGATAAACTGGAACACGCGATGCTGGCGGGTTTTACTCATGAGCCAGTGGTCCGCTTATCGGAAAAGCTTTCTGCCTTGACTAATGGCGTCTTGGGTCATTGTTTCTATGCCTCGGATGGTGCATCCGCCACGGAAATTTCTTTGAAGATGAGTTTTCATTTCTGGCGCAATAGCGGCCAGTCCGAGAAGCAGGAATTTATCTGCCTCAAGGGCAGTTATCACGGCGAGACTATCGGTGCGCTGGCCGTGACCGACGTCGCTTTATTCAGGGATGCGTATGGCCCCTTGCTGAACAAGGCGCATGTGGTAGCCTCACCCGATGCGCGCCAGGCGATAGCGGGCGAAAGCGCCGCAGATGTCGCGCGTCATGCCGCCGCCGATCTGGAGCGTTGCTTGCAAGAACGCGCCGGTAAAATTGCTGCCGTCATCATCGAACCGCTGGTGCAATGTGCCACCGGCATGGCGATGCATGACCCCGAATATCTGCGCCTGGTGCGCGCACTGTGCGACCAGTATCAGGTACACATGATCGCCGACGAGATCGCGGTAGGTTGCGGCCGTACTGGCACTTTCTTCGCTTGCGAAAGCGCTGGCATCTGGCCGGATTTTGTCTGTCTGTCAAAAGGCATCAGCGGCGGTTATTTGCCTTTGTCGCTGGTGATGACGCGTGATGAAATTTACCAGGGCTTCTATCACAGCGATGTGCGCCGCGGCTTTCTCCATTCGCATTCCTATACCGGCAATCCGCTGGCTTGCCGCGCAGCTTTGGCGACGCTGGAGATTTTTGAAACCGACGATGTGCTGGCAAACAACCGGATCAAGGCGGCCGCCATCACCAAGGCTTTGCAGCCACTGGCGCAGCATGAGAAGGTGATCAATTTCCGCCAGCAAGGAATGATCTGGGCTTTCGATGCGGTGCTTGACGATGCGGCCGCCAGTACTTTCTCACGACGTTTTTTTAGCACCGCGCTGGAAAATGAATTGCTGTTGCGCCCGATAGGAAAAACCGTGTATCTGATGCCGCCGTATATTTTAAGTGAGCAGGAAATTGCTGGCTTGGGTGAATGTACCCTGAAGGTATTTAATGCAGTAACAGCGAAGGTAACAATGTGATTTTGCTCGACCAAATTGAAGTGCAACTCGAAGTATTAAATACCAAAAGTCTGCGCCGTCGTCGCCGCACTGCCGATAGCGCTTGCGCACCGCGCGTGGCGGTCGATGGTAAGCCGGTGCTGGCATTTTGCAGCAATGATTATCTCGGCTTGGCGGCACATCCCAAAGTTATTGCGGGCTTGCGCGAAGGTGCAGAATTATATGGCGTTGGCAGTGGCGCGTCGCATCTGATCAGTGGCCACAGCCGTGCCCATGTGATCTTGGAAGAACGGCTGGCAGAATTTATCTCGCCGCATCTGGAAACGCCACGCGCGCTGTATTTCTGTACTGGCTATATGGCGAATCTGGCGATGCTGTCCGGTCTTGCCGCGGTCTCCGGCAAAGAGACCATGATATTTTCGGAAGGCTTAAATCACGCCTCGCTAATTGATGGCGCCAAACTCGCGCGCGCCCAGTTGCAGGTATATCCGCATGGCGATGTGCAGAAATTGCAGGCGATGCTGGAAGCCAGCACCGCGCCAACAAAAATCGTCGTGACCGATAGCGTATTTAGCATGGATGGTGATCTCGCTCCTATCCCGGCGCTACTTGCACTGTGCGAGCAGCACAATGCCTGGCTGGTGATCGACGATGCGCATGGCTTCGGTTGCCTCGGCGAACATGGCCGTGGCGTGCTAGAACATTTCAATTTGCGCTCGCCAAACATCGTGTACATGGGCACGCTCGGCAAGGCCGCAGGGGTTGGCGGTGCCTTTGTCGCGGCGCATGCCACCGTGATCGATTGGCTGGTGCAAAAGGCGCGTCCGTATATTTACACCACGGCGGCTCCTCCGGCGCTGGCGCATGCCTTGATGTCTAGTCTGGATATTATTCAAGGTGCAGAAGGCCAGGCGCGCCGCCAGCATTTGCAAGAACTCATCGCACAATTGCGCCGCGATTTGCGTCTAAGTCGCTGGACGCTAATGGAATCGATCACCGCGATTCAACCGATTATTATTGGCGATAATGCCGAATCCATGCGCGCTGCCGCCAGCCTGTACGAGCAAGGCCTGTGGGTGCCGGCGATACGCCCGCCGACTGTGCCAGAAGGCACGGCCAGGTTGCGCGTGACCTTATCAGCGGCGCATACCAAGGATGAGGTGGCGCGTGTGGTCGAAGCGATCAACGCTCTGGAGTCGGCAGAATGAACAGCTCGCGCACGCACGATTTTTTTGTCACCGGCACCGACACCGAGATTGGCAAGACCCTGGTCAGTGCCGCGCTGTTGTTCGCCTTGGCAAAGAATGGCGTACGCACAGTTGGAATGAAGCCGGTCGCTGCCGGCGCGACTTTGATTGATGACGTTTGGCACAACGAAGACGTGGATACCTTGATGGCAGCCGCCAGTGTGTCGTGCGCGTTAGATTTGGTTGCACCGTATTTGATGCGCACGCCAGCCGCACCGCATATCGTGGCGCAGCTTGAACACGTGAATATTTCGGCCGCGCATATCCAGGATTGTTACACGCAATTGACGCAGCTAGCTGATGCGGTCATCGTCGAGGGCGTCGGTGGTTTTTGTGTGCCTTTGAATGCGGAAATCACTACTGCCGACATCGCGCAACAATTAGCTTTACCGGTCATCATGGTGGTTGGCATGCGCCTTGGTTGCATCAATCATGCGTTGCTGACCGCGCAGGCAATTGCCGCGCAAGGCTTGCGCTTGGCTGGCTGGGTCGCGAATACTATCGATGACGATATGTTGTACCTGAACGAGAACCTGGTCGCCATAAGCGACCGCTTGTCAGCGCCTTTACTGGGCTGCATTCCGCGTTTGCAAAAGCCGTCAGCGCACGCTGCCGCAGAATTTTTAAATTTGAGTTTGTTGACGCATTAAATATTGAAATTAGGAAAAATCATGCAAGAGAACACCGCTCCACTCAATTTCCAGACTCCGGTCAAAACCATCAAGGCCGAAACCTGGCCTGTCGAAGATGTGCTGGCGCTGTTTGATCTGCCGTTCAACGAACTGATGTTCAAGGCGCAGCAAACCCATCGCGAGAATTTCCCGGATGGCGATGTCGAACTGGCGACACTGCTCTCGATCAAGACCGGCGGTTGCGAAGAAGATTGCGGCTATTGCCCGCAAGCGGCGCGCTACGATACCGGCGTAGAAGCCAAAAAAATGCTGGATGTGCGTGAAGTATTGGACGCTGCTAAAGCTGCACGCGAAAACGGCGCAACCCGTTTTTGCATGGGCGCGGCATGGCGTTCGCCGAAAGAGCGCGACATGGAAAAAGTCGAAACCATGGTGCGTGAAGTCAAGGCACTGGGTCTGGAAACTTGCGCCACGCTGGGCATGCTGGAAGAAAAACAGGCGCAGCGCCTGGCCGATGCAGGTCTGGATTACTACAACCATAATCTCGATACCGCGCCTGAGTTTTACAGCAACGTGATCTCCACGCGCGACTACCAAGACCGTCTCGATACACTGGGCCATGTGCGTACCGCTGGCCTCAAAATTTGCTGCGGCGGTATCGTCGGTATGGGTGAATCACGTCGCCAACGCGCCGGCCTGATCGCGCAACTGGCTAACCTGAATCCCTACCCAGAATCAGTACCGGTGAACCATCTGGTGCAGGTCGAAGGCACCCCTTTGCACGGCATCGATCCACTCGATCCTCTGGAATTCGTGCGCACCATCGCGGTTGCCAGGCTCACGATGCCAAAGGCGCGCGTACGTCTCTCGGCGGGACGCAGACAGATGGGCGAAGCGGTACAGGCGATGTGCTTCATGGCTGGTGCGAATTCAATTTTTTACGGCGATAAATTACTGACGACAGGTAATCCGGATGCAGAAGATGACCGCGTTTTACTCGCCAAGCTGGGCCTGAAAACCCGCGGTAAAGTTGAGGCGAAAGCCGGTAGCTGCAATTAAGAAATAGCGACCTAAGCCCGATGCTTCACGAGAGTTTCGGGCGTGTACTTTTATCAGAAAGAATCAGCCATGTTCACCAAAATCCTGATCGCCAACCGTGGCGAAATCGCTTGCCGTGTTGCCGCTACCGCCCGCCGTATGGGCATCAAAACTGTGGCGGTGTATTCCGAGGCCGATGCCAATGCCAAGCACGTCGCGGTCTGCGATGAGGCGGTGTTGATCGGCCCGGCACCAGCCAAAGAAAGCTATCTGCGCGCGGATAAAATCATCGAGGTTGCTTTGGCGACCGGTGCGCAAGCGATCCATCCAGGCTACGGATTTTTATCCGAGAACAGCGATTTTGCCGATGCCTGCGCCAAGGCTGGTCTGGTCTTCATCGGCCCGCCAGCTTCTGCGATACGTGCCATGGGCAGCAAGTCTGCGGCTAAATCCTTGATGGAAAAAGCCAATGTGCCGCTAGTGCCCGGCTACCATGGTGAGAATCAGGATGCCGATTTCTTGCAGAACGAGGCTGACCGTATCGGTTATCCAGTGCTGTTGAAAGCCAGCGCCGGTGGTGGCGGCAAGGGTATGCGCGTGATCGAACATAGTATCGATTTCAAGGCAGCATTGGCTTCCTGCAAACGCGAAGCGATCAGCTCGTTCGGTGACGATAAGGTATTGGCAGAAAAATATCTGCAACGGCCACGTCATATCGAGATACAAGTATTTGCCGATACCCACGGCGATTGCGTGTATCTGTTCGAGCGCGATTGCTCGGTGCAACGCCGTCATCAAAAAGTACTCGAAGAAGCACCGGCACCAGGCATGCCGCCAGAGCGCCGTGCCGCCATGGGTGAGGCAGCAGTTGCTGCGGCCAAGGCAGTCGGCTACGTTGGCGCCGGCACGGTCGAGTTCATTGCGAATCAGGATGGTTCTTTCTATTTCATGGAAATGAATACCCGTCTACAAGTCGAACATCCGGTGACAGAAATGATCACCGGCACTGATCTGGTCGAGTGGCAATTGCGCGTTGCAGCCGGTGAAAAACTGCCAATGCAACAGCATGAACTCAAGATCCACGGCCATGCGATCGAGGCGCGTGTGTATGCAGAAAATCCAGAAAAAGGCTTCCTGCCATCTATCGGAACTCTGCGCCACGCGCGCACGCCAAATGCAGTGAATTTCGAGCTCGGCGGCAGTACAGAACCGGCGGCTTTTAGAATAGACAGCGGCGTGCGTGAAGGCGATACGATTTCACCGTTTTACGATCCGATGATCGCCAAGATGATAGTCTGGGGCAAGGATAGAACCGAGGCGCTGGCACGCATGGCGCAAGCGCTGTCGCAATACCAGATCGTCGGCCTGTCATCAAACATCGCCTTCCTGAAACGCCTGATTGAAAGCCCGGCGTTTTCCAGCGCCGATCTCGATACCGGCCTGATTGAACGCAATCAATCTGACTTGTTCCCGGAAGTCACCCCGGCATCCTTGGCGGTGTTGTCGCTGGCGAGTATCTCCTTATTATTATCGGAAAAAACCGCCGGCGATAATCCATGGCAGAGCAGCCAGGGCTGGCGCATGAACAGCCAGCTGCAACGCCAATTGCAACTCGATGAAGAGACACACGCGCATGCCGTGCAAGTTACCTATCAAGCCGACGGCTGGCTAGTGCGCGCGGGTGACGCGGTGGCACAGGTCAAGCTGGTTTCCAGTAACGCCAATGATTTGGTATTGAGCATAGGCGAGCAGACCGTACAGGGCACGGTAGTGCGCGACGGTGAACATTTCCACGTCTTTAGCCAGGGCGTACACACCAATCTGCATTACAAAGATGCGCTTGCGCATGCCGGCGAAGCCGAAGCCGAAGGTGGCCGCCTGACCGCACCAATGCCAGGCAAGATCGTCGCAGTCTTGGTGAAAAAAGAACAGGAAGTCAAGAAGGGCGACGCACTGTTGATCATGGAAGCCATGAAGATGGAACACACCATCGCCGCACCTCATGATGGCGTGGTCGAAGAAGTCTTGTATGCGATCGGCGATCAGGTCACTGAAGGCGCACCGCTGCTGACCTTCAAGCAGGAATAGAACCCTTCTCCCGCTCGCGGGAGAAGGGCAGGGATGAGGGTGGTTGATAAATCCAGATGTAAAAAAATAACTAGCAAAAAATTCACATGCGTATCAGTCTGAAATCAACTCAGTTTTTGCAAACACCCTCATCCCCAGCCCTTCTCCCGCTCGCGGGAGAAGGGAGCTAAGCATGGATATTATTCATCCGCATCACGCAGCCAAACTGCAGGAAGACCTAAAAACATGGGCAAAGGAAATGCGCAAGAAAATGCCTGACGCAGAAGTCTTGCTGTGGAAATTATTACGCAATCGCAGCATCGCCGGTGCCAAGTTCAGAAGGCAGCATCCGGTAGGCAGGTATATCCTGGATTTTTATTGTGATGAAAAGAAATTGGCGATAGAGTTGGATGGTAGCCAGCATGTCGACCAAAGTGAATATGACCAGCAACGCGATGTGTATTTGAATACCTTGGGCATACGAGTTTTAAGATTTTGGAATAATCAGATGTTGCAAGAAACCGAGGCGGTTTTGGAAGTGATTTATCTTGCCCTGACTGTTGTTGAAGACACTGAATTAAGAACCCTTCTCCCGCGAGCGGGAGAAGGGCAGGGATGAGGGTGGTTGATAAATCGAGATGTTAGAAAATGACGCACATAAAACGCTTCCGAATGATTCAACCATCTCAGCTCTTGCAAACACCCTCACCCCCAGCCCCTCTCCCGCTAGCGGGAGAAGGGAGTTAACTACAAATAATTATTATGGATATCATTTTTCACTCCGCAGGGGCCAACCCTGAACTCTGGCAAAACGCCTTGCAGCAAGCTATGCCTGATGCGAATATGCGCGTCTGGCATGAGGGCGATACTGCACCCGCCGATTACGCCCTGGTCTGGAAGCCGCCTGCAGAAATGCTGCGTGGCCGTACTGATCTGAAGGCGATTTTTAATCTCGGCGCTGGGGTCGATGCGATCCTGCAATTGGCTGATGCCTTGCCTGCTGGCGTGCCGGTCGTGCGGCTTGACGATGCGGGTATGGGAGTACAAATGGCCGAGTTTGTGGCGCATGCCGTCTTGCGTTATTTTCGCCGACTGGACGACTATGCGATGCAAAATCGTGAGCAGGTCTGGCGCCCTCTGACCCCGTACGAAAAGAAAGATTTCAGCATAGGTGTGCTCGGACTTGGCGTGCTGGGCAACCGGATTATTGACGCCTTGCGCGATTTTGATTTTCCAATCAACGGCTGGAGCCGCACGCAAAAAAATATCGATGGCGTGAACTGTTATGCCGGTCAAGATGGACTCGATCACTTCCTGCGCGCCTCGCGGGTTTTGGTGGTGATCTTGCCTTTGACAACAGAAACCGAAAACCTGCTGGGCCGCGCAAGACTCGCCCAATTACCGAAAGGTGCGTATCTCATTAACGTGGCGCGTGGTGCGCATATTATTGAAGCTGACTTGTTGGAGTTGATCCAGCAAGGTCATATCGCCGGTGCCACACTGGACGTGTTTCGCGAAGAGCCGCTGCCGCTCGCGCACCCGTTCTGGCAAGAGCCGCGCATCAGCATCACGCCGCATATTTCAGCCCTGACGATGCGCGATGAAAGCGCCCGCCAGATCGCCGCAAAAATTCAGGCACTACAAAACGGCCAGGCTATCGCCGGTCTGGTCGATCCATCGAGAGGATATTGATATGTATGCATCATTGCCCAAGCAAGTAAAAATCGTCGAAGTCGGCCCGCGCGATGGTCTGCAAAACGAAAAGGAAACCATCAGCGCCGAGATCAAAATCGCGCTGGTGAATCAGCTGACCGAAGCGGGCTTTGCCAATATCGAGGCGGCTTCCTTCGTTTCGCCAAAATGGGTGCCACAGATGGCCACTTCTACCGAAGTGATGGCCGGTATCACGCGCAAACCTGGCGTGATCTATTCAGTGCTGACGCCGAACATGCAAGGCTTTAACGCGGCACTGGCGGCCGGTGCCGATGAAGTCGTGATTTTCAGTTCGGCCTCGGAAGCTTTCGCGCAAAAGAATATCAATTGCTCGATCGCAGAATCGATAGAGCGCTTCCGTGAAGTCGCCAGCGCTGCGCAACAAAACAAGATCCGCCTGCGCGGCTCCATCAGTTGCGCTTTCGGCTGTCCGTATCAAGGCGAGGTTGATCCTGCCAGCGTAGCCGATGTGGTCAGGCGTTTGCGCGATCTGGGTTGCGACGAAATCGACATTGCCGACACCATCGGTGTCGGTACCGCCCGCCATGTTCAACACGTTATGCAACTGGTGGCGCAAGATTTTCCGATCGATAGTTTGTCGGGGCATTTTCACGATACTTACGGCCAGGCGCTGGCGAATATTTATGCCAGCCTGGAAGTCGGCATCTCGATTTTCCATTCGTCGGTCGCTGGCCTGGGCGGCTGCCCGTATGCCAAGGGAGCCACCGGCAATGTGGCGACCGAAGACGTGCTGTTTTTAATGCAGGGCCTGGGCATACAAACCGGGATAGACTTGAACGCGGTGGTCGATGCAGGCCAGTTTATCTCAGCACATCTGGGGCGCAAGGCCGTCAGCCGAGCGGGTAACGCAATTGCGGCGAAACGCCTGGCTTGATAGTGTTCACAACAAACAGAAAGAGACGTCATGATGAACTGGTTGTTACTGGCAATTGCGATCTGTGCTGAAGTTGTTGCCACCTCCGCACTTAAGGCATCTGAAGGCTTTACTCGCCTGACCCCCTCGATACTGGTGGTGGTCGGTTACGCTATTTCATTCTATTTATTGTCGCTCACTTTGAAGGTTATACCGATAGGCATCACTTACGCCATTTGGTCTGGCGTTGGTGTGGTGTTGATTTCGCTGGCGGGTTGGTATTTCTATGGACAGAAACTCGATCTGCCATCTGTCATCGGGATTTCCCTGATCGTCTCAGGTGTGATGGTGTTGAATTTATTTTCAAAAGTGACCGTGCACTGATCCGATGGACTTGGCTCGAGCGTAGAGCAAGAATATTTTCTAGTTTTTTTCACTTAATCTGGCGAGCCTTTAGCGGACTTGCCTGGTTGTTCTTTTACGCCTCGGACTTAATCGCCGAAATCGGTAGTGCGGCAGGATCTTGTGTCGCAATTGGCGCAATCAAGGGCAGTATCAAAGTGAAGCAAGTGCCTGCGCCAAGTTTGCTACTTACCTCTATCGTTCCGCCCAGCACATCCTGCACTAAATTGTAGACAATATTCAGGCCCAGGCCGCTGCCGCCCTTGCCTAGCTTGGTCGTAAAGAAAGGATCAAAAACCCGTGCCAGATTATTTTCAGATATCCCGGCGCCATCGTCGCGCACCGTCATTTGTATGTGATCAGTGCCATGCATATCGGCGGTGATGAAGACCTTGCCGTTTTCCCTGCCTTCGAAAGCGTGCAGGAAAGCGTTGTTGATCAGATTCGTGAGGATCTGTACCAAGGGGCCGGGATAACTTTCCATCAAAATATCGGTAGAGATAGCCGGGATGACCGTGTGTGAGGTCTTGCGAATACCCGGGCCCAGCGTCAGCATGATTTCGCTGATGGTCTCGTTGAGACGGAAAAGACGACGGTTCATGCTACTTTGATCCACTGCAATTTGCTTGAAGCTCGACACCAAGGCTGCTGCCTGATGCAAGCTGCTGACGAGTATGTCGGCACCCAGACAACTGCTATTGACAAATTTATCCAGGCGGCTCCGACTTAGGCCCTTTTCCATATCCGCAGCGAAGGCTTTGGCGTTGTCCTGTAAGGTGCTGGCCACCGTCAGGCTGTTGCCGATAGGGGTGTTGAGCTCATGCGCTACACCCGCCACAAGGGCGCCCAATGCAGAGAGTTTTTCAGAGCGGACCAATTCGGTTTGTGCGATCGTGAGTTTTTGTAATGCGTCGGTCAGGGATTGGGTTCGTTCATCCACCCGTTGTTCCAATTGCGCATTCAAATCCAAAATTTTTGTTTCATACTGATGCTTGTCGGTGATGTCGTCGTATGCCAGGATCAATAATGACTCATCTCCCAAAGAAATTACTTTCCCGGATATCTCACATAGCATTTCGGCGCGGCCATCACCACGCACCATCCATGCCGAGTAAGCGGTAATCTCGCCCGTACGTACGAGTGTATCGAGAATTTTGCGCCGGACTTGCAGGTCCTTCCACATGCCATTGTTTTCACCATTGCTTCCTAAAGCCGTGGCACGCGCCCTGCCAAATACCCTGACCCAGGCGTTATTGACATCCATAATATCGAATGTTCCCCCCATGCGGGAGACCGTCATGGCGACCGGCGAGGCATCAAAAATGCTGGAAAATTTCGCCTGGCTAAACACCAGGGCATCTTCTGTGCGCCGGCGTTCAGCCAATTCATTTTGCAGTGCCGCATTCTTTTGATCCCGCTCGGCGATCAAGCCCGAAAGGTCATTGCGCATTTTGTCGAGATCGACCGCCAGGCTACCTATTTCATCATCACGCAGCGGGAGTAAGGGCTGTTCAAGTTCGCCGAGAGCAAGACGCATCGCACCTTTTTTCAATTCGAGCAAGGGTCTCAACATACGCCGGTCAAACAGCAGCCAAATGAAAATAAAGGAAAATCCGACTTGGGCGCCAAGCGCTAAAGCTAACTTGATCAGTTCAGCCCAGAGTTCTTGGCGGATACGTGCGGCGGAAACCACGACCACAAGTTTTCCGGTACGCGCGCCGTTATAGACTATGTCGCGTTCTTCTTTTAAGGAGTTGGCGTCGCTATGCGTAGCATTATTTGTTTGGGCAAATATTTTTCCAAGTTCATCGCTGACCGTGACACTGACGACGTCTTGATTGCGCATGACAGCTTCGAGCAGTTCATTTGCCGCGCCGCGATCGACGTTCCACAAAGAAATCGCCAGGCCACGCGAGAGCACGTCAGCGTATTGCTGCATGGGGATGCGCACGCGGAGTTGTTCTTCGCTGGCAAAGCGACTGGTAAATTGAAAGTAAGCTAAGATTAAAGCCGGAAAAAGCATGCTTAGGCCCGCACCTAAAAATAGTGCCTGCCTCAATGACAGCGATTCTCGCCGGGTTGATTTTTTAAGGGTCACGATTTCTTTTGCTATGTTATTGCGGTTATGCTGCCAGCTATGCCGTTGGAGATTTTAAAACAAGATGAACAGATGTTGTTCAGGTTTCTTCTTTGCGGTCAAATTCAAAGCGACAGAGTTCGAGTATTTGCAGATTAGCATCAAGTGAAACAATGCGAAAGGCAATCTGCCAAAAATGGCGCAAAGTGTCAGAAATGGATCAAAAATGGCGTAAGCTTTTCGATTGCTTGCTGATTTATGAAGCTAGAATTTAATGATTGCTTACTTTGTCGGATATTTGAAACGCTAGGTATTTTATCTCTAGGATTATTTATGGCAAAATCTACAAGATGCATGAATTGTCGACCCGCCAGTAATTTGGAGAACTTAGTTTTTACTTGAACTGTATGGACAATAGAACCATTTTCACAAAAACTGCGAAAGGTTTGGGCGAGTCGATTGGGAAAACCAAGGTCTTGTCACGTCAGTTTCGCAAGGTCATCAATGAAGTTAATGGGGTCGCCGCTTTTCAAGATTTGTTGTTCAAGTTAGACCAATTTTCAGAGGATAAATTAACCGAAATTCTCACTAAGTTAAAGGAAGGGGATTACATCCGTGAATTTAATCCCCCCCCTGTTACTGGCGACGATCAACATCAACTACCGCTTGAAGCGAAACTCGATGACGCTTTAACCGCACTCACCATGGGGGCGTTCTTGCGGGAACTACCGCAGCCGGTTCAGCACGAACAAAGTCTAGATTTCACCGACGGCGACACCTCGTTCGCTAAAACTGAGATCGACGACAGGCAAAAAATAGACTCCGCTTTTGGTAGTGAAGTGGCAAATAAGATTAAATCCGCAGACGCTCAAACTCAGCAAAAACTTCAGGCGCGATTAAGCAAGGAAGCCGAAGAAAAAAAACAGCGTGAGGCCGATGCAAAAGAGGCAAAAGAGAAAAAAGAAGCCGATGAGTTAGCACGCAAGTTGGAAAAAAAGAAAAAAGAGAAAGAAGCTGAAGACAAGGCGTGGCAAAAGTTTGAAGCGAAAGCAAAGGAAGAGGCAGAAGCACTGGCACGTCAGAACGAAGCCCTGGCACGTCAGAAGCTGGAAGACGAGGCGCTTAAATCTATCGCTGAAATGCAGCAGCGCGAAGCTGATTTGGCAGTGAAAGAACGTGCACGTATCGTTGCAGAAGAACAAGCTGCAAAGGCGCTTGAAGAGCGAGCCAGGCTAGCCGCGATAGAGAAGGAAAAAAGAGAAAAAAAAGAAGCGCTAGTAGCGGCGGAAAAACTAGCCGCGGCGCAAAAACAAAAAGAAGCTGAGGATAAGGCCTGGCGTAAATTTGAGGAAAAGGCCAAAAAAGAAGCCGAGGAAAAACTGCAACGCGAACTGGAAGAAATAGCGGCGGAATTCGCCCGTCAGGCAATGGCCGATCAGGCCAGAAAAGAACAGGAAGAAAAAGAAAGAATAGCGGAGGAAGAAAAGGCGTGGCGCGAAGCCGAGAAACTGGCGCAAGCGGAACTGCAGGCGCAAAGGGAAGCCGAGGCCCAGGCGCAGCGAGAGGCGCAGAAAGTAGCCGAAGAACTGGCGCGTAAAGCAATCGAGGACAAAGCCAGAAAAGAGCTGGAAGAGAAAGAGAGAATAGCGGCGCAAGAAAAGGCACGTCAGGAAGCGCAATTGCAGGCGCAAAGGGAAGCCGAGGCGCAGGCGCAGCGCGAGGCGCAGAAAGTAGCCGAAGAACTGGCGCGTAAAGCAATCGAGGAAAAAGCCAGAATAGAGCGGGAAGAGAAAGAAAGAATAGCGGCGGAAGAAAAGGCGCAACGCGAAGCCGAGAAGCTGGCGCAAGCGCAACTGCAGGTGCAAAGGGATGCTGAGGCCCAGGCGCAGCGCGAGGCGCAGCAAGTAGCCGAAGAACTGGCGCGCAAAGCGCTAGAGGAAAAAGCAAAACAAGAACTCGAGGAGAGGGAAAGAGAAAGAAAAGCGGCTGAGGAACTGGCGCGTCAGGCGATAGCGGATCAAGCCAGGAAAGAGTTGGAAGAAAGAGAAAAAAGAGAAGCCGAGCAGAAGGCGCAGCGCGAGGCTGAGCAACTGGCGGAAGCGCAAATGCGTCGAGACCTTGAGTTGCGGGAAGAGAAGCAAGCCAAAGAAAATGCGCGACTTGAGGCAGAAAAATCTGCAGCGCTACTCAAACGTCAAAAAATTGAGGAAAGACAAAAAAAAGAAGCCGAGGACAAAGCACGGCGCGAGCTTGAATTAAAGAATAAGAAAGAAGCCGCGGAACGCTCACGTCAAGAAGCGCAAGCCAAGCAAGCTAAGAAAATAGCGGATGAAAAAGCGCAACGCGATGCAAACGAAAAAATAAAAGCCGAAGCGACCGAACTGGCGCGCCAGAAACGCGAGCAAGAAAAACAGGATGAGGCCGAGGAACAAGCCCGCAGAGAAGTAGCCGAGAAACTAAGACTTGCCGCTGAAGCGCAGCTAAGACAAGAGCAGGAACAGGCGCGGCATCAAACCGAACTAGAGGCACAACGTCAAGCCGAACTGCAAGCGCAACTCCAGGCAGAACTACAGGTCAAGGAAGCGGCCAATCTGACAGCACAAGAACAGCTCCTGATCGAGCAGGAAAAAGCGCGTGCTCATGTTGCTACGACTGTAGAGCAAACGCAAAGTCCTGATACGGAGGCCGAACGGCAAGCAAGGCTGGCCGCCGAGAACCAAGACCAGCAAGAGCTCGATTTGCAGGGCAAAAAAGCTGCGGATGAAATCGCGGAAAAGCTCGAAGAAATTGCCAACGAAAAAATCAGCGAGGCGGCAAATGCCTTGGAATTGGCAGCCCACAAAGCGCAAGAACAGGCGCGCTTGAACGAAATAGCAAAAGAGCGGGAAAAATCGCGGCAAGAGGCTGTGGCCTTGACGCAAGAAAGAAGAGAAGCGAGACAGCGTGCCAAGTTAGAACAAAAGCGACTACGTGAAGCCGAACGCAAGGCCCGACGCAACGATAGGGAAGTTTGGACTTCGGGCAATACAAATTTTTATGATACCTCGCGTAGTTGGGGCATTTTACTGATAGTGATATGTTTTGTCGGTATTGTCGTGCTTTTTGCGTGGACACAATTAAGTAGTTTTGACGAAAAAATTACTCAATTTGAAAAGATCTCCAGTCAGCAGTTTCAACAGCCCGTCAAAATCAAAAAACTAGGCTTTGCCCTTTTACCGCAACCGCAATGGCAATTTGAAGATGTCGTGATCGGTGCACAAGGGCAGATCAAAGTGCCGCGTATCAATGCCCCGGTTGGATTGAGTTCGCTTTTCGCCGAGAGCACAGTGTTCAACTCGCTGGAGTTCGAATCGCCTCTACTCACTGAAGAGGGGCTAGGATGGTTGCTGTTTGGCAAGTCACCTCAACAGGGACTTGAGTTGAATCATCTGAGCGCCAGCAATCTCAAAGTCGATTCAGGCAATCTTGATCTAGGGGTATTTGACCTTGATGCAAAAATAGGCGCGAATAGGGCGTGGAGCATCATCAATCTGGTATCGCCAAATAAGGAAATGACGATAGAGCTTCAACCCAAAGGCGAGCAGGTACAAGTTAAACTGAATGCAAAATCCTTCGCCTTACCATTTGGTTCAAGCTTGAGCTTAGCTTCATTCAGCGCTGAAGGCCAGATTAGCCAGAATGCCTTGACACTCACGAAGTATTACGGGCTAGTCTACGATGGCATACTCACTGGCAGCGCCAAGTTAAGCTGGGACAAAGGCTGGATGCTCAATGGTGACATCAAGGCTAAACAGATTGAAGTTGCCAAATGGTTGCCTGAACTGTTCGAAGACGGGCAAGTCGATGGCGCGGGAAAATTCCTGATGCAGGCACGTGAGGCTAAAAAGCTATTTCCTTCGCAACGCATGAACGGAAATTTTTCGGTACACAGCGGTACCATACGCGGTGTGGATATGGTCAAATTCCTGCAAGGAGTCGACAACTTCGGAAGCTCTTCTTTCAAAGACTTATCCGGTGGGTTTTCCTACGAATCAGGTATTGCCAGACTGCGAAATGTCAGCATGGCAGCGGGACTGGTAACTGCCAATGGCTATGTTGACGTAGCTGCCAATCAGGAAATGAGCGGCCGCTTTGGCGTGAACTTAACCACCCCGGTCAGAAATGTCCGGGTCGATTTATTGGTGTCCGGCGCTTTGAAAAAACCACACTTTTCCTCCTCTTCAACCATCATAAAAGTACAAGAATGATAGCTTTAATCCTGAACCTGACGGCGGCACTCGCTCTTTGTTTTTTACTGTATTGGCAGCAAAATCAGCACGTTTCATTTAGCAAGCGCGTCTTCACCGGTTTAGGTTTAGGCGTCTTGCTGGGAACGGCGTTCCAGTTGATGTATGGCGCCAGTTCTGAGATCGTGAACGATACCAACGCCTACCTTGATATTGTCGGTAGCGGTTATGTCAAGCTCTTGCAGATGATCATCATGCCATTGATCATGGTGTCGATTATTTCGGCCATACTCAAGCTGCGCGATGTCAGCTCCTTAGGGAAAATCAGTGCATTAACCATAGGGACTTTGCTGCTCACCACGATGGTGGCCGCCGCCGTAGGTATCATGATGGCTAAGTTGTACGGTCTTACCGCGATTGGGCTCACTTCCAGCGCGGCGGAAGTCGCGCGCGGGCAATATTTGCAAGGCTCTGTGGCGACCGCAAAAGCGGTTTCATTACCTAGCATGATCCTTAGCTTCATCCCGGCTAATCCTTTTTTGGATATGACAGGTGCGCGCAAAACCTCGACTATTGCCATGGTATTATTTTCGATTTTTATTGGTATCTCGGCGACCGGTATCGCGGCCAAGAAACCGGATGTTTTTTCTTCGTTTAAACACTTTGTCGAGGTTGCGCATGTGATCGTTATGCGCATGGTGACCCTGGTTTTGCGCCTCACGCCATATGGCGTGTTTGCGCTGATGGTGCAGGTGGTGGCCAGTTCCAGCCTGCGCGATATTCTAAACTTGATCAATTTCGTGATGGCATCCTACAGTGCCATACTGATCATGTTTTGCGTCCATCTGACTTTGATTTTTGCGGTCGGCTTGAATCCCTTGCGTTATCTGAAGAAAATTTTTCCGGTATTGCTATTTGCCTTCACCTCGCGCACCAGTGCGGGCGCTATTCCGATGAGTGTACAGACCCAGACCACCCGCCTGGGCACTTCGGAAGGCATCGCTAATTTTGCCGCGTCCTTCGGCGCGACCATAGGCCAGAATGGCTGTGCCGGCCTGTACCCGGCGATGTTGGCCTTCATGATCGCCCCGACGGTCGGCATCGACCCGATGACATTGGCGTTTACTATACCCTTGATACTCATCATCACGGTGAGCTCGGCGGGCGTGGCGGGGGTTGGTGGTGGTGCGACATTTGCTGCACTGATCGTCTTGTCCGCGATGGATTTACCGGTTGCCTTGGCAGGTTTGCTGATCTCGATAGAACCCTTGATCGATATGGGACGCACCGCGCTGAATGTGAGCGGCTCGATTACTGCAGGCACCGTCACTAGCCGCTTGCTAGGCGCAACGGATATGGCTATTTTCAATAGTGATACCGAGATCAATCTCGATGACGAGGAAACCACGGCCTTACCGGCGCAACAATGAACTCGCTGGTTTGAATTGGGCCTATTGCATGACGAATTAGTTGCTGATTGTTCTGCGCAATGAATAAAAAGACCGCTATGTCTCCGGACCAACTCGAGCAGCTCAGCCAGCGCACCTTGGCGCATTATAAGCAGCGCGCCGAGGAGTTTTTTGCCGGCACAGTCAGTCATGACGTGAGTCAGAACATCGCCGCCTTACTAGAATATATTGAGGCGCCAGCGCCGTATTACATTCTGGATCTGGGTTGCGGACCGGGGCGCGATTTGAAAACGTTTAGTGAGCTTGGTCATAGCGCGATTGGCCTTGAAGGTTGCGCTCGCTTTGCCGAAATGGCGCGGGCGTATAGCGGCTGCGAAGTGTGGCAGCAGGATTCTCTAAAACTCGATTTGCCCAAGGCCTATTTCGATGGCGTATATGCCAATGCCTCCTTATTTCATGTGCCCAGCCAGGCATTAGCTCGTGTTTTGCTAGAGTTGCACGCCACGCTGAAGGAAAATGGCGTCTTGTTTAGCTCTAATCCGCGCGGCAATAATGAGGAAGGCTGGAATCATGAAAGATATGGCGCCTATCATGATCTGGAGAGCTGGAGCGGGTATATGCGTGTAGCGGGCTTTACGGAATTGAGGCATTTTTATCGCCCGCCAGGATTGCCGCGCGAGCAGCAACCGTGGCTGGCCAGTGTATGGCGAAAAGTCTAGTTATCCCATTTCAATCGGGTTTATTCGCCAACTTATTCACCACTTATTCACCACTTATTCACCAATAACTTGCTTGTACACCGGGCCCCATTGCGGATGCCCGACTTCTTTCTTGGTCAGGCTAAAACCCGGATCTGCGGCACGCGCGGCCAAAAATGCCTGTTTGCATAGTTCCGTCCGCGCCGAGGTGCAGTAGATAAACGCCAGATATTTGTGCGCCAGTGCCGCATCTTTTTTCACCGTAAAACCTGCCGCCAGCGCTTCGGCTAATGATTTTTCTGCATCGGGGTATTGCGCTTCTTCGTAGGCGCGGATTCCTGACAACAAGGCCTTTTCGCCGGGACGTGCTGATAGATCAGATAAGCCAACCTGGGTCGGTGGTGCAGCGCAGCCCGCCAGCAGCGCGCTCAAAGATATTGCAAGCACTGCGCTGTAGAAGCTGAAAGTGCTAGAAGCGATGAGCGATCTTGACTTCTTTTTCGGTATTGACTTCAACTGTGACTGCATAATTATCATCTCCATTCTTAATTTCAATTTTATGTTTGCCTAGCGGCAGGTTGAGTTTTGTCAGTGGCGGCGCAATGCCTTTGCTTAGGCCATCGACATAGACTTCGCCCCACGGCGAGACCGCAATTTGCACTGCGCCTAGGCTGATGGGCGCGGCTTCAGTTTTCGCCACTATAGCCGCAGCTTTAGTTTTGGCGGCAAGTTTTGCCGCTGCCAGCGCTTTTTTATCGGGTGCTGCGGGTGGTTTGCTTACTTCCGGCGCTGCAATAGCTACGCGCGGAGCCGGAACTATTTCCGCAGGTTTCGTTTCGCCAGGTGGCTCAATAATTTCAGCATCTTGTACGGTCTGAGGCAACATTGCGCTTGGTTTTGATGCCGGCGCTTTCAGCGAAAACCATAAAGTCAGGGCGATCGCCAATGCACCGCCAAGCGCAAACGAAATTTGTTTTGCACCAAATCTGCTTTTCTTAACATGCGCCTCGTCTTTATCGGAATTGGCCTTGAGCAGATCCGGATTTTGGATCTTGGCGATGATTCGGTCAGTTCTTTCTTTTTCTAAGAATCGGTTCAGTTCGCGCGCCATGTCGGCGGCGCGTTGATAGCGATCTTCAGGTTTTTTTGCCAAAGCTTTGGCGGCGATGCGCGCCAATCTTAATGGCACATCTGGCTTGATTTCTTGCGGCGGAATTGCCGCGTCGTGGGTGATCGCGTGCAGTATTCCCGGTACGTCTTTTCCCTTGAATGGCAATTGGCCGCACAATAATTGATACAGCATCACGCCGAGAGAGAAGATATCGGTGCGGGCATCGACCACGGCACTCTTGGCCTGTTCTGGCGACATATAGTTTGGTGTGCCTAACAGACGCCGCTCTGACACCTGGTCTTCGCCTAAAGTTGTATCGGCATCGGACAATTGCCGCGAGGCGCTGGCGATCCCAAAATCGAGAACTTTAGGGGTTGAATTGCCGACGATGAAGATATTGGCGGGCTTGATATCGCGGTGAATTACACCGTTTTCATGTGCATAATCCAGTGCTTGGGCAATCCGCCCTATCATGTCGGCAATTTGTTTATAGCTAAACTGATGGCCGCTGGCCAGTAATTCACTGAGTTCTTTGCCTTCCAGATATTCCATCACGATGAACAGCAAATCGCCAGTCTTGTCGGCATCGTAGACCGTGACGATATTCGGATGATTCAGGCGGCCAGCCGCGCGCGCTTCCTGAATGAAATGCTTCTCGAATAACTGCCGCTGATTCGCTGGAAGCTTGGGGTTGAGGACTTTAATCGCAACCTTGCGGCCTATCATGGGGTCGCGGAAAAGGTAAACGATACCCACAGATCCCTGGCCGATTTCGCTTTCGTAGACAAAGCGTCCTATGCGGCCTTTTGGAATGAGTGTAGGGTTCGATAAAGTGGCAAGATGCAGGTCGGCGGTCATTTCATTAGGATAACCCTGAAACCAATAAATTTCCAAATAGGAAAGCAAATCTATAAGGTTTATTTGACGCAGTAGTTGTAATTTGCGCAAATATTTTGAATGAAATCATAGCGTTCAATTGAATTTATTTTTGTCTCGTCAGGTTACAAGTGGCATTGGAAGCGAAGCTATTCACTGCGGACGCTTGATAAGCCGATCATTTAGCTATTTTCTTAAATTTTTACACCTGTTTTAATCCTGCGGATATGCTTAAATGTCGTTGCTGCTTGTTGTTGCGTTTTGTTACAATTTAAGTCATTGTTATAAATAGTTTTGTTGACGTTAATAAACAAAATTGACTTTGTGATGTGGTCTCTTATTGAGGAATATCAGAAAAACATGGCGCCTATTCCTATTCCTATTCCTATTCCTATTCCTATTCCTATTCCTAGATCAATTATTTTAATTCTCTTTGGACTTCTTGTTCAAAGTGCGCGGGCGGACATTTATACCTGTAAAGACGCGACGGGTCGTACCATTACTTCGGATCGCCCGATTCCGGAGTGCGCTGACCGTGCCATGTTTGTGCGACAAAACCCTGCGCAAAGCCTGCGCGAGATACCTCGCCCCAAGACTGCCGAAGAACGTCTGAAGGCCGACGCCGAACTGGAAAAACAAAAAATTGCAGCGCAACAGGAAGAGCAAAGAAAAAGGGATGAGCTATATCTCTTGGCAAATTTCAAAAGTGAAGCGGATATTGAATTGGCGCGCCAAAAAGCGTTAGATGTCGTGAAAGAAAAGATTCGCGTGGGCAGTGAGCAAATGAAAGCCGTCGATCAAATTTTGACTGAGCTGCAGGTTGAACAGAAAAATAGCACGAATAAAACGCCGGCGGAAAACGCCAACTTGCAGAGTCGCGCTAGTCAACTGGCGCTTTCAGTCAAAAACAGCCGTGAATCGGTTGCAAGGTATGAAGCTGAAAAGAAACTCATCGAAACGCAGTATGACGATGTTCTCAGTCGCTATCGTGACATCGTTCTTAAACGAAAAAAATAACAGACTGCAATAATATTAAACTCCCTTCTCCCGCTCGCGGGAGAAGGGCAGGGGATGAGGGCGATTGAGCGACGTATATGCTCAATACTGAAAGCATTTACAACGCCAGATAAATACATACTCTCGTATCTGAACTACCCTCACCCCAACCCTCTCCCGCTAGCGGGAGAGGGGGCTAAAATCAAAAAAATCCCGCCTTAACTTGTGGTAACGATTAACGCGTTTGAAAGAATGACGCCAAAGCTAACTATCGCAACAGATTTGGCTAGAGGTCCTGGAGCGGTAATCGGTAATGAATTGATCAAAATCCCCGGTTTGCACACGTTCCATTTGCTCTTGCTCGGCGAGCGAAGTTTTTGCCAGCGCCTGGAAATAAGCGCGCTCCTCAACGCTAGGCGGACGTGCCCTGAATTGCTCTGCCAGCAGCGTACTTTGTTTCAAGGCAAAAGCCGCGAACGAACCTTCGTTGACGCGTATCGCATCGAGCACCCGTGCCGATGGCGTTAGTTCCGGATGCAGCAATTTCTCTTTTTGTGTGGCCAGGCTTTGCGCGTGCGCGTTGTCGCCACGCTGTGCATCGAGTAGCTTTGCTACCGGTGTGATTTTTTCCAGTAATTCCAAGCCCCAGGCCTGCAAATTGATGTCCTTACCGGCGCGCTGCAAGTTCAGCCCCGGTTTGCGCCCTTGCTTGACTGTCAGGGCGAAATTGTTGACGTTTTCGTGGCCTTCAGCATCGTTGGTCAAAGGGCTTTCTTCCATCGCGCAAAACAGCAAGAATGCATCGAGAAAACGTGAGGTTGCCAGGTTGATGCCAAGTGGTTCGAAGGGATCAACATCCATGCAGCGCACTTCTATATATTGCACGCCGCGCGCGCACAAAGCTTCTACTGGACGTTCGCCGGTGCGTATCACGCGCTTAGGGCGGATCGTGGCATAAAACTCGTTTTCAATTTGCAAAACGCTGGTATTAATTTGTACCCATTCGCCATTGCGCCGCGTGCCAATTTCTTCATACGGCGGATACGCTTGTCTTACCGCGCGTGACAGGCTGCTCATGTATTCGAGCAAAGTATTGTAGGGAGGGACCAGGCCATCCTGTGCATTGTTTTGATAACCCAGATCGCTCATGCGCAAACTTGTTGCATAGGGCAGATACAAGGTGTCGGCCGACATCGATTCCAGCTGATGGGCGCGACCGCGGAGAAACTCAGTGGATAAGGCCGGTGAAGCGCCGAACAAATACATTAGCAACCAGCTATAGCGGTGGAAATTGCGGATCAAGGCGACGTAGCTTTCTGACTGATAATGCTTGGCATCACCAGGAGTGTTTTCAGCTGCCTGCAAAGCGCACCAGATGTCTTCCGAAAGTGAATAGTTGTAATGAATGCCGGCGATACATTGCATGCTCTTGCCATAACGCAACGCCAGGCCGCGCCGGTACACATGCTTGATCATGCCGATATGCGAAGTGCCATACCAGGCGATAGGAATTTCCTGCTCGGAAGGCAGGCTGCACGGCATCGATTGGCTCCACAACATTTGCTCACCCAGTTCGGTGTAAGCGAAGCGATGAATCGCATCGAGTTTGTCTAGTGCTATCGCAATGTCCGGCTCGGCAGGCGTGATAAATTCGAGTAGCGATTCGGAATAATCGGTAGTGATTTGCGGATGGGTCAGGGCTGAACCTAGCGCAGGCGGATGCGGCGTAAGATTGAGATGGCCATCGGGATTGACACGCAAGGTCTCACGTTCTATCCCGCGCAAACCTTGGGCCAACAGCGGCCGGTAGGCGGCGCTATCGAGTAAGCTAAGGCGGCGGTGTAAGAGGTCGCTGATCGGTGTGTTCATGGGTGTACCTATAGGGTTTGCGTTTTGCCTGGCAGTTTATTGGCAGCATATTGTCAACTTATTGCCAGCAATTTTCCGCAAGGATAGCCGAAAAACGGAAAACAGTTTTGACAGGCATCAGAGATGGGGCTGTATCGCAGGAAGTCAAGGCGAGACCAAAGCCTGGACAGGGTAAGCTTGAAAACTCAAATGTGCACAGGCACAATGAATGATATTTTTTGACGCATCGCTTTTTGGGAACCCACCATCATGAAAGAATTCTTATGGCCACATTTTTTCGCTGCCTATTTTGTTTTGTCCTACTCGGCTGTGGCTATGCACAGCTTGATGTCATGACTTCTGTCTATGCCGCCGAACCTTCGGCAGGCAAGAGTCAAAGCCTGACGCTCAAGCTCGGGCAGCCCGCCACAGCGACGCAATTTGGCTTGAGCATACAACTCATCGAGTTTAAAGATTCGCGCTGTCCCGAGGGCGCGCGCTGCATCTGGGCTGGACATGCCACGGCTACATTGTTGCTGACACGCGGGGATGCTATAACAGAAACGATAATCGTCGGTACTGAAGCACCAGTTGCGATGCAACTACCTTACCAGGTAACTTCATGGGATCTCAAATTCAGCTTGACTGCGCTGGAGCCAGCGCCATCAACAAAGGGCGTAGTCCCGGCCGAATCGGTAAGGGCAACTGTGCTGATAGAAAAGCGCTGATATTTTTTCGAAACAAAAATTGTTCCATAATTTAAGGTCTATCATGAAATTTGCCTACACCATCATCTACGTACCCGATGTCGCCGCTTCCCTGAGTTTTTTTGAAAACGCCTTTGGCTTGCAAACAAAATTCCTGCATGAATCCAACATGTACGGTGAGCTAAACACCGGTGCAACCACGCTGGCGTTTGCCGCACACGCGATGGGGGCAATGCATTTTCCGGCCGGCCATGTTGCAGCGCACAGTTCGATTCAGCCTTTGGGGATGGAAATCGCCTTTACCACTGATGATGTTTATGCAGCCCATGCACAGGCTTTAGCAGCTGGCGTGGCAGAGCTGGCTGCCCCGGCAGAAAAACCTTGGAGGCAGGTGGTTTCATATGTCCGTTGCCCGGATGGCAGCTTGGTGGAGTTGTGTACACCGATGGGCAATTAATCTCAGGACTTACGCAAAACCGCCCCAGCGTTGTTGCGTCGCCTTGTCGTACCGGTGTACTGCCTGCGGCGCCACGCCTAGCCGGGACAATTTTGTGTAAGTCCTAATCTTAATTAAGTTTGCGCTGCATCACAAAAAACGTACTCTTTGGTTATCAAATTTGATCGATTTTGACAAAAAACGAGGTAGGATTGGCTTCCTTGCTTTTTGTCGAATGAAATATTTGCTGGGTTCACTTTCGCCCAGTCCCAACCTGGAGAAATAAATGATAGTCGGCTTGCCTAAAGAAATTAAAAATCATGAATATCGCGTCGGCCTAACGCCATCAAGTGTGCGTGAACTGACGTCACGTGGCCACAAGGTGCTGGTACAAAAAAATGCCGGAACAGAAATCGGCCTCGCCGATGATCAGTATGTAGCGGCTGGTGCGCAGCTGGTCGACACAGCCAAAGAAATTTTCACTTTGGCAGACATGGTAGTAAAAGTCAAAGAGCCGCAGCCGGAAGAATGCGCCATGTTGCGCCAAGGGCAGATTTTATATACCTATTTGCATCTGGCACCCGATCCGGAACAGACTGCCGCGCTGGTTAAATCCGGCGCGATTTGTATCGCCTATGAAACCATCACCGGCGCCAACGGCGGCCTGCCTTTGCTGGCGCCGATGAGTGAAGTGGCGGGGCGCATGGCGATACAGGCCGGTGCCGCGCATCTGGAAAAATCCAAGGGCGGCATGGGCTTATTGTTAGGCGGCGTGCCCGGTGTCGCACCTGGCCACATCGTCATCATCGGCGCCGGCGTGGTCGGCACCAATGCCATGCAAATGGCAGTCGGTACAGGTGCGCGCGTGACGGTGCTAGACAAGAGCATAGACCGGCTACGCCAACTCGATCTGGTGTATGGCAACCGCATCGCGACCGTGTATTCCAATGCGCAAAGCATAGAAGAAGCGGTGCTGACTGCCGATCTGGTGATCGGCGGTGTACTGGTGCCGGGCGCGGCGGCACCGAAGCTGGTGACGCGCGATTTGATCTCGCGCATGAAGCCCGGCGCGGTGGTGGTGGATGTGGCGATCGATCAGGGCGGTTGCTTTGAAACCTCGCATGCAACCACGCACGCCGAACCAACTTTTGTGGTCGATGGGGTGATCCATTATTGCGTCGCCAACATGCCAGGCGCGGTCGCCCGCACCTCCACTTTTGCACTGAATAACGCCACCATAGGCCATGCGATAGCGCTGGCCGAAAAAGGCTGGCAACGCGCCATGCGCGATGATGTGCATTTGAAAAATGGCTTGAATGTCTGCCAGGGCAAAGTCACCTATCAAGCGGTAGCGCAGGCGCTAGGCTATGAGTATGTGAAGGCGGATACCTTGTTGAATTAAACGGGATTTGCACCCATAATCGGGTGCAACTCAGCAGCTGGAAATATTGTGTTGTATCAAACAGCTTTCCTTCGATCCGCATTAACTTATAGACGTTTTTTCGATTTCTAAGAGATATGCCGCGTCTTGCGGCATTCATGGCAAGAAAATTGGTGAGGAAAATATGAGTCTTAATCCGACTGAAAAAAGTAGTTTGGGACAGTCTTTGCAAGACTTGCGTCAACGCATACAAAATGAAATGCAAGCGCACCGGATAAACGAAGCGCAAGTCGATTCCAGTGCTGGTGATGATGTGATTGCCGAAGTTTTGGAAGACGATGCAGTAGCGCAATATTTACACCAGCACGCAGAGTGGCAGAATCTACAAACGGCGCAAGCACGTTTTGACATGGATCTCTCGGACGTATGTGTTGATTGCGAGGCGCAGATTCCCTTTGCGCGTTTACAAGTTGAGCCAACAGCTGTCCGCTGCATTGATTGCCAAAGCAAGTTAGAGCATAAAAATCTCCGGACACATGGCAGTGCCTGAATACCAGCGAGCCCGGGCTAACGTAGGTTGGCGCAGAGCGAAGCGAAGCCCAACATTTCAGACCGGTAAAGCCTCAGATCAATCGTGAGACCTCCGAATAACTCTAAAAAAACGGCGTTGGCAACAGCATAGAACCTGCAATTTACCATCAAAAGTTATTCATCAGATAAGCGTCAATTTCCTCCTTTAAACTTTACGAAAAATTGACTATAACTAGATTGTAGGCAGTTGCACATCCTGTTCTTGTTCCGCTTTCTGGTCGGTGATACTGGAGATTCCTTTCCCCAGACCGTGCTACGGTCAATGATCGTATTGTGCAGCTGCCTCCACCTCGTATCTCACTCCAGGAGGTCGTCATGAAACGCAGACTATATTACATGTTGCCTGATATACCCAGCGCCAGATCCATGCTTGATGAGTTATTGCTGGCACGCGTAGATGAGCGCAATTTGCATTTTTGCGCCAAAGAAGGGACTTTGCCGACTGATATGCCAGAAGCGAATTTTCTGCAAAAAACAGACTTAATTCATGGTGTGGAGATAGGCATCTT
>JAZJYB010000234.1:0-10702 GCA_040390685.1 Pseudomonadota bacterium
TCGAAGGGCAAGCGTAAAGAAGTCGGAATGATGTCATGCCTTACCACGCTACGTGGATCATGCCTGCCAGCCCAGGCATCCTGACGCCAGATATGTTTCCAGCCGGGCGGCCACGGCAAATCCGGCCCGAGGTAATCGCGTTGGCGTAGCCGTACCGCTATCACCGGCAGCCGTGGTAACAGCAATTTATTTGTATCGTCTGCGCCCAGGCTATACGCATAATTCGGCAACAAGGCGTCGCAAACCGAGGCAAACCAATTGCTATGATCTTCATCACGCCCCAAGGCCTGCGCCAGACCGGCCGGATCAAATTGTGCCAGCGCATGGATCAGCTCTGTCGAGCTGGCACCAGGGGCATCACCCCAACGCATCACCGGATTAAAATTGTAATCGGCGCCTGAGCCGTACCAACCTTCGCGCCACGGTCTTTGCATCCAATGACGCGGCCCGGTAAACAACTGCCAACGCCAATGCAAACCCGATGGTGTTGGCCAACTGTATAAATACATTCTTTCGTACCCGGCCTTATGTAATTCGCGCACCATCGCCATCAAACGCGCGTGCGGCATGCGCTCAGGCGGGGCGCGCCGGAATAAGATGGATTCGCCATCGGCGTGTTGTACGTCATCGGTAGAGAGATTCAAATCCAGGGTGCGCGATTCATCGCCAAAGCGCGCAGCGACCCAGCCAGTCAAGAGATTAACCGCGGTCAGCACGCCATAACCGCGATGGCGATGAAAGATGATGGTTCCGGGCGCTATTGGCTTCATGGCAAAACACGTTGAGAGACATAAATTATTACTTTTCACTATAGTCGAATGCTTCCGATAGGCAAGTCAGGATTGAAAAGATTCAGAAAATTTTCCGCTAAGTTTGTGCATTCTCTACTTATGCCTTCAGGCTAACGCATGGCGGGCAGAACTGAGGCTACAATATGAGATCCTTAGCCAAATAATTAGAGCAGCTCTCATGACACTAAAAATCATCGCCACGGGTGGCACCTTCGATAAACATTATGATGAACTGAGCGGTAAACTCTGGTTTGGCGAAAGCCATCTGCCGGAAGTCCTGAAACGCGCCCGTATCACTTTGCCGGTGACGCTGGAAGCGAATAAACTCATGGATTCACTGGACATGGTCGACGCCGACCGCCAGGAGATTTTGCAGTCTTGCCTGAACGCGTCTGAACAAGCCATCGTGATTATCCATGGCACCGACACCATGCGCGAAACAGCTGAAGTCTTGGGCGCTGCCAGACTCGATAAGGCGATAGTTTTTACCGGTGCCATGATCCCCTATGAAATCGCCAATTCTGATGCGCTGTTCAATCTCGGCTTTGCCTGCGGTGTCGCTCAAGTTTTGCCAGCGGGCGTATATGTCGCGATGAATGGCCAGGTATTTGCATGGGACAATGTACAAAAAAATCGCACTGCCGGCGTCTTTGTAACCAAGCCAGAATAAGTCAGGTCAAAACAGTTAAAGGACAGATGATGAAACTGCTACTGGGCTCGCTTTTGTTAATGTTTGCGTCGCTGGTGCATGCGGCCGAACCGCGTTTTGATACCGTATATTTTTACCAGTCCGAGAAAGCGCTGCAAGAAAAGCAGGTGAATTTTGAAGATCTCGCAAGGTTCTCGCGCAAGATGCAATCGAACGTCTGGAATGCCTTAAAAAAAGCCAGTATGCCAAATAGCAGTGGCTTTTTAGTGGTCGCCGTGCGTGCCGATGGCGAGATTAGCGCATGGCTGGATATGGAGCCGGCGCTGCACGAATATTATGCGGATCAAGTCGTCGAGGCGGTCAAGAAAGTGGCACCGTTCGCGGTGGCACAAGGGACTGTCGTATTTGGCATCAAGATGCTGATCGACACACCCAAATTCATGACCGACAGAACCAAACACACCGCGCGCAGCAAACCATCCGTCAAGGAATGGAAAGCGGCGCAAGCCAAACTGGCTGATCCTGATGATATCGATGAATTAATGCTGGCGGTGTGGCCCAAATAAATTAGGACTTACGCAAAACTGCCCCAGCGTTGTTGTACTCGCCCCAAGTAGAAATAAGGTACTAAAGTACTGTCTTCGGCGGTACGCCTAGCTGGAACAATTTTGCATAAGCCCTAAACATGAATCTATCGGCACATAAAACATCGCCTATTTTCTCGGAATCTGTCATGCCATCCATTCAAAACGGTATCTTGCAAGATATCCCCCAGCACGCGCTGTACCTGATTTTTGCGCTCAAACCTGAGACCGATGCCGGTGCCGTCATCAGCTCGCTCAAGGCCTTGTTGCCTCTGGTCGATGGCGAACAAATTGTTCTCGGTTTGGGCGCGTCATTGGTGCATCTGTTGGGCGGCAAAATAGCGGGCTTGCATGATTTCAATAGCATCGCCGGCAGCCAGGTTGATCTGCCCGCAACACCTGGCGCCGTGTGGTGCTGGTGCCGCGCCGATCAGCGTGAGGAATTGGTACATCAATTACGCAACCTGCGAAAAATATTAGCTGCATCATTTGAATTGCAACAAGTTGTCGATGCATTCAAAGTGGGGACGGGGCGCGACTTAAGCGGCTACGAAGATGGTACAGAAAACCCCGAAGGCGATGCTGCCATAGCCGCCGCTATCTTGCAGGAAGATATCGCCAATCTGAATGGCAGCAGCTTTGTCGCGGTTCAGCAATGGCGCCATAATTTCGAACAATTTGAAGCGATGTCTGAGCTTGAACAGGACCACATGATAGGCCGGCGCAAGAGCGATAATCTGGAGATGAAAGATGCGCCAGAATCGGCCCATGTGAAACGCACCGCGCAAGAAAATTTTACCCCTGAAGCCTTCGTGCTGCGCCGCTCCATGCCCTGGGCGGATGCCAAAAATGCAGGCTTGTATTTCGTCGCCTTCGGCAAATCATTTGACGCATTTGAAGTGCAACTACGGCGCATGTCGGGTGCCGAAGATGGCATTGTCGACGCCTTGTTTAAGTTCAGCCAGCCAGTCAGCGGAGCTTACTTCTGGTGCCCGCCGATGAAGGCTGCGCGACTTGACTTAAGCGCACTGGGAATTTGAGCCGTTTTCCATGCAAAAAATCCTCGTCATTGGTTTTGTCTGGCCTGAGCCGCGCTCTTCCGCAGCGGGCGGCCGGATGATGGAATTCCTAAGCCTGTTTCGCAGCCAGGGCTGGCAAGTCATTTTTGCCAGCGCCGCGGCCTTGTCGGAACATCGGGCAGATTTATCTGCTCTGCAAATTGAAGAAAAAAGTATCGCCTTAAACTGCGCTAGCTTTGATGATTTTGTCGCCGCATATCAACCCGACCTGGTCTTGTTTGACCGTTTTTTCACTGAAGAACAATTTGGCTGGCGCGTCGAGAAAATTTGTCCGGGCGCTTTGCGGCTACTCGATACCAGCGATTTACACAGCCTGCGCTATGCGCGCCAGACATTGCTGAAACAAGCGCAGCACGTTTGCACCAGTGAAATAGAAAGGCATCACATCGGCGCAGTTGAGGCACCGCCCGAAACTCTTGCCAGCATGATGGCGCACGAGGACATGGCACAACGCGAGATAGCTTCCATTTATCGTTGCGACCTGAGTTTGATGATCTCCAGCTTTGAGATGCAGCTGTTGCAACAGCAGTTTGGCGTGCCATCAAGCTTGCTGCATCTTTGCACCCTGATGTCGCACTTTAGTCCGGTGCAGGATGCAGCAGAGTTGCCAGACTTTGCGCAGCGCCAGCATTTTCTCAGCATCGGCAACTTTCGCCATGCCCCGAACTGGGATAGCGTGTTGTGGCTGAAGCACGCGATCTGGCCGCGTATCCGCCAAGCTCTGCCGCAAGCCCAGCTGCATGTGCTCGGCGCGTATCCACCACCGAAGGCAACGGCGCTACACAATCCCCAGCAAGGTTTTCATGTGCTCGGCTGGGTAGATGACGCCTTGGCCTTGATGACGCAAGCCAGGGTCTGTCTCGCGCCCTTGCGCTTTGGTGCAGGGATCAAGGGCAAGCTTGCCGATGCCATGCTCTGCGGTACACCCAGCGTGACGACTGCTATCGGTAGCGAGGGTATGTCTGGCGCGTTGCCATGGGGCGGTGCGGTGGCGCAAGATACCGAAGGCTTTGCCGCTGCGGCAATCGGCCTGTATCAAAATGCATCAGAGTGGCAAGAGGCGCAAATGCACGGAATGCAAATCATGCAAAGTTACTTTAACCGTGAAGAATCTGGCTTGGACTTATTGTCCCGATTAGCATCCGCCAGACAGCAGCAAGTCGAAAATCGCCGCAAAAATTTTACCGGCCTGATGTTGCGCCATCATTTACACAAAAGCACGCAGTACATGTCGCAATGGATCGCTGAAAAAAACAAAGTACCTAAAGATTCTTAAGCGCATTGACTTCTGGTGTAGTCGCGCGCCCGATGCGGCTGGATTCTGGCTGGCTGAATAGAGCCTGCAAACCCTCAATCGGGACGGGCTTGGAAAACAAATATCCCTGAAACGCAAAACAATTGTGTGCGATTAAAAAGCGCCTCTGCTCCGAAGTCTCCACACCTTCTGCAATCACGTTCAGGCCAAGATTGATACCCAGCGAGATGATGGCGCGCACGATGGTCGCGTCATTTTCATCGTCGCTGATATCGCGCACAAATGACTGGTCAATCTTGAGTTGGTTCAGCGGCAGGCGCTGCAGATAGGCCAGCGAAGAATAGCCAGTACCAAAATCATCCATGGAAAAAAAGATGCCTAATTTTTTCAGCTGATGCATCTTTTCCGTGGTGTCATCGACGTTATCGAGGATGGTACTCTCCGTCAGCTCGATTTTCAAACGCGTCGGATCGATCTGGTGTTTGCGCACGATGTTACTGATGGAATCAACAAAATCAGCTTGCTGAAACTGTTTCGCGCTGACATTCACCGCGAGTGTCATGTGTCGGGTATCCGCATGCTCCTCCCATTTTTTGAGCTGCGCGCAGGCGGTATCCATCACCCATAATCCTATCGGAACGATCAAGCCGGTCTCTTCCGCCAGTGAGATAAATTCTGCGGGTGGGATAAAGCCGCGATCAGGATGTATCCAGCGCAGTAAGGCTTCCGCACCGATCAGTTTTCCTTCAGCGTTGACCTGTACCTGATAGTAAAGCTGGAACTGCTCCAAGGCCAAAGCTACCCGTAAATTTGATTCCAGCATCATGCGCACCACCAACACGGCCTGCATCGCCGGATCAAAAAATCTTACTGCATTGCGCCCCGAAGTCTTGGCTTCATACATGGCGGTATCGGCACGCTTAAACAGATCCTTCACGGTATTCTCTGCACCACTGAACAGGCAGACGCCGATACTGCCGGAGCCATGATGTTCAAAATCCATGATTTGGTAAGGCTCATTCAATACCAAGCGTATTTTTTCACTGACTCGGTCGGCCTGGCCGATCGCGTCCTCTGGCACATTGCTAAGCTCTTCCAGGATCACGACAAATTCATCACCACCGAGGCGCGCGACCGTATCACTATCGCGCACGCAGGTTTGCAAACGGTTAGCAGCTTCTATCAGCAAGATGTCACCGGCATCATGGCCACGCGTATCGTTCAGCGTTTTGAAATTATCCAGATCAATAAACAAGACCGCACTATGGCTATCATTGCGCCCACGGATAGAAATCAAATGTTGCAGCCTGTCCACCAGCAAGCGGCGGTTTGGCAGTTGTGTCAGCGGATCATAAAATGCCAGATTACGGATCTCTTCTTCGTAACCCTTGTGCCTGCTGATATCGGTGAAAGATCCGATGTAATTATTCACCTTGCCACGCGCATCTGTAATTGCTGTGAGTGTGATCATTTGCGGGAATATTTCACCATTCTTGCGCTTGCTCCAGAGTTCGCCTTGCCAGAATTTATGCAGCTGAAGTGAAGCATCGATATTCTCAAAAAATGCCTGGTCCTGCAATTTTGTGGTGAGCCGCAAAACCGGCAGACCTATCAATTCGTCGGTCGAGTAACCGGTAATGCTGCTAAAGGCTTGATTCAGGCGCAGTATTTTCCACTCGCCATCCGCAACGAAAATCCCCTCCTGCGACTCAAAAGTAATCGCGGCAATCTGCAGGTCTTGTTCCGCTTGTTTTCGCTCGGTAATGTCAGTCACGAAACAATGCCATAGCATGCCGCCATCGGCTTCAAGTTCAGGCAAAGCATCAATATACAACCAGCGCTCGCTGCCATCTTTACGTACCAGCCTGAATTCATTTTGCCATGGAGCGAGTTCGTTTGCCGCCAGTTTGATCAGGCCTTTTCCAAGCGCGATATCGGACTTATTAATCCGTGAAAATAAAGGCCTTGCATCGGATTTAACTTCGTCCGGACTGATTTCAAACATACTCAAAATCGCGTCACTGGCGTAGGGAATGCAAGAGCTGTTGTCGGGGCGGATACGGTATTGCATGATCAGGCCCGGCAAGCGCGATGCGACCTTATTGATACGCTCAAAAGCATCGCGCAGATTTTTGATGGCAAAACTACGTTCGGTTTGTAAGGCATTTATTAACAAGGATAAAATCGTCAATGTTGTTATGTAACCCCATAACACCAATAAATTACTTTGCATATCGGATGAAGAGAATTGGCCTGTGCCGAGGTAGGTAGCCAACGCCGCTACACTGGACGAAGCCAGAACCGCAATAGCTGCGGCGGTAATATCGAAGCGCAATGCCGCCCAGATAATCACCGCCATACCAAGAAAAGCCAGGTGTAAATGTTCGTAGGGCGAGAAAAAAAGTAACCAGTGCGTGACTTCAAAGATCACTAAAAATAACAATATCTCGACGCGGCGAGAAGCCAGGTTGGCAAAACTGCTGCGGTTGAGTGATAACAGCAACGGGGCGGCAAGCAAAACGCCGACTGTGTCGCCGGCCCACCAACTGAGCCAGACTATGCCCGGTTGCGTGATGGCGCCTTTCTGCCACAATGTCAGGCTTGCGCCAGAAGCCGACACCATCATCCCTATGGCTGCAGCAAGGCTAAACCAGACCACATGTTTTCGGCTCAGGAACTTGGCAGAAAATTTCTTCCGTCGCAAAATCCAGCAACAAAAATAAGACCCAAGGGTACTGCTTAATGCGATGCTCGCGGCTGTGCCAGGTTCGGACCAATTATTGAGGAAAAACGCCGCTAGAAAGATGGCGATACTCATGAAATTTCCCCAGCGAAGCAAGGCGGCAACAGCAATTCCGCTGGGTATCCAGACCAGACTAACGTTTTGTCCAAAATAAGTGAATGCCAGGCCGAGTCGACCGGTCGCATAATAGGCCACGGCGACCAGCAAAATCTGTTTGAGTAAAGTCGTGATGCTGCCGGTTTTTTTTAATGCGGATAGTTTAAAAGTCGGCATAGGTCATGGCGGAAACGGTCGCTGTCTTATTTTGATCAAGTCAAATGTCGGTTTTTATGGGACGAGCATCTCGCAGCCGTCTTTCGAGAATATCGATTAATGATATTTTTTTCATCATCCGGTCAGACTAGGCGAGCCTAGTCAGAAGCGCAATAGACGAAACGGCAATAAACACTGTTAGTGCCGAAAATCTGGTGCGGCAACCCGGTACATTGGGCACCAGCTTAACAGATTATCTTGCCAAGGCCAGCGACAGCTACCATACTCAGTACAGTATACAATTCATGGAATTTCCCCTCACCAAGCAAATTAGAGAGCACCACCATGGCGAAAGACACCCCACCACTAAAAATACTGCAAGGGAATGCACTTACCGCGCAGCAAAAGAAAGATTTGCTGCATCGCCTGGCGCGCGTAGAAGGGCAATTACGTGGAGTGCAAAAGCTGATTGCCAAGGCGACTGAGCCTGCCGATTGCGACGGTATCGCTCAGCAAATGTCAGCGGCGCGCAAAGCCCTGGACCGTTCGTTTGTGAATCTATTGACGAGTGCGATGGTGACTCATGCGGAGGCATCGGCCAGCACTGAAGATGCATTGGCCAGCGCTAAGCATCTGGCGAAATTTCTCGATAAATACATCTAATTCCCTTTTAAAACCACTAGTGTCATTACCTGCCTTGCCTAGACACTAGTGATTTACAAAAGGAATAAAGAAAGCGCTCTTAGGCTGCCAGATGGCGCGCCTGTCTTTGCGGCGTGGATTTTGTTGGCGTCTCTTTGTGTGCCAACGGTAATGCGGTCTTGTCGTTACCTTGCTTATGCTTGGCGTCGCCGGCATAGTCGCTAGTGACAATTGCGCTCACTTGTTCGCTGGTCATGCCGCGCTCTTCCTGCAACCACTTGCTGACCAGATTGGCCAAGCGATCCAGCGCGATTCTGTGCGTCGCATCGGTCTTGAGGTAAATCCAATCCGATAAGGCCATGAAGTTTTCGAATGGTAGTTCAGCCAAAATTGCCGGCAGTGTATGGGTAAAGCGCCCTGAGTTAGCGATCAAATCCCAATAACGCGCAAAGCGTATCAATCTTTGCATCTGGTCAAACGGCACATGCTTATTGGCGAGAATTGTGTACGGTGGATACGGATCAAACACCAAGCCATATTCTTCGGTATGCCGGATAATCGGCGTGCCGCGCAGGCGTTTGAGTATGCCAAATTGAATCTCGTGTGGCTTGAGTGCATACAGGCGATTAAAGCCTAGGGCAAAACTCTCCACTGTTTCACCTGGCAAGCCAGCGATCAGGTCGACATGCAAATGCGCCTCGGAATGTGTTATCAGCCAGCTGATATTTTCAGCGGCTTTTTCATTATTTTGTTTGCGGCTGATACGTGCCTGCACTTCGGGGTTAAAGCTTTGGATGCCGATCTCAAACTGCAACGAACCGGGCGGGAATTTCTGGATGCCGTCTTTTAACGCATCGGGCAAATGATCTGGCACTACCTCAAAATGCGCGAATACCGGATCGGCCGGATTTGCTGCAAGCTTGTCGAGAAAGAACTGCATGATCTTGAGACTAGTCTTGATATTCAAGTTAAAGGTGCGGTCAACAAATTTAAACAGGCGGGCACCGCGCACATGCAACTTTTCCATTTCTGCCAAAAAAACCTCAATGTCAAATGGCCAGGCGGTTTTGTCGAGCGCCGACAGACAGAATTCACATTTGAATGGACAACCGCGCGAAGCCTCAACATACAGCGTGCGGTTTTTAATATCGTCATCGGTGTAGAGCGAATACGGCAAGACCAGGTCATCGAGTTTTGCCTGCACCCCGGCATGGATTTTCATCAAGGGTTGCGGGCCACGCAGAATTTGTCGGCAGAGTTCAGGCAGACTGACTTCGCCCCAACCGGTGATGACGTAATCGGCCAGTCGAATGATCTCTTGTTCAGAAGTTTCATGTGAGACCTCGGGGCCGCCGAGTATCACCACGACTTCAGGCGCAACGCGTTTCAGCAGGGCGACCAACTTGGTGGTTTCTTCTACGTTCCAGATATACACGCCAAAGCCGATGATGAGCTTTTCACCAGGCTTTTGCCATGATAGTAACTTCTCGACTAAATCAGTGGTCTTGGCACCGATCACAAACTCTTGCAGATGCGTTTGTGCTTGTAATTCGCCCATGTTAGCGAGCAAATAACGCAATCCCAGAGAAGCGTGGGCATAGCGGGCGTTGAGGGTAGTGAGTAGTATGGTCATGGCGCTGCAAAAAATCGATTAAGCCGCCATTGTACGCTGGCACCGTCCACGCCATCGTGCCAGTGCGCCAGCGCAGCCTTTTCAGCATGCTTAGTCGATTGAGTTTGGGCTCAGTTGGCCTGCGGAAGATAGACCGGACGCGGCACGGCCAGCCCTTGCCTGATCTGCTGGGTCAGCGCATCGGCCAAAACTTCATCAACGCCCGCCTCAAGCCCGTCGAGTGCGCGCTCGACGATCTCTTCAGCGCTGCTCTTTTGTACATCGAAACCACGGGTGAGATCGGTATCAACGTAGGCCATGTGCAAGCCCAGCACCTGTGTTTTTTGTGCTGCCAGTTCGTGACGTAGTGCGTTGGTCAGCGACCACGCGGCCGACTTGCTGGCCGAATAGGCGGCCAGCTCGCCACCGTTGAGCCATGACGCGACCGATAGCACATTGATCAGCGCACCACCGCCATTGGCTTTCAGCACAGGTGCAAAGGCCTTGCTCATGTTGAGCATGCCAAAGAAATTGGTTTCAAAAATTTGGCGCGCAAGCTCTTCGCTGTCCGACGCGAGGAACCCGCCGGGCTGGGCAATGCCGGCGTTATTAATCACGATAGTCGCGTCCGCAGCTTGCCTGACGGCGGCAGCAATCTCTTCGGGCTTGGTGACGTCAAGCTGCAAGGCCTGCACACCTGGCAAAGTAAGCGTACTAGGATTTCGCGCGGCGGCGTAGACCTTGCGGGCGCCACGAGCGAGCAATGCGCGGGCAAACGCCAAGCCGATTCCGCGGTTGGCGCCAGTGATGAGGACGACAGCATTTTCAATTTTCATTTGAGACTCCTGGGTTTAAATGGCGATCAAAATATGATGGCCGTCATATGAATGGACGTGCAATTGCCGGTTTTTTTAAAGAGATATTTCATAGAACTTTGATGACAATCTTTCCTTTAGCGCGTCCGCTTTCCACGTAAGCCAAGGCGTCGTTAGTCGATGCGAACGGAAAGACCTTGTCGATTACGGGGTGTATCGCGCCAGACTCGATCAGAGCTGTGATCTGGCGCAACTGGCTGCCGCTGGCTTTCATGAAGAG
>JAZJYB010000235.1:0-8875 GCA_040390685.1 Pseudomonadota bacterium
CGCATCATGCGGTTGCCCGCATCATGTTGTTGGCACGTGCGCTGAATGGTGTGATCTCTGGTGAACATGGAATCGGCATCACCAAGCTGGAATATCTGACTGAAGACGAGATTAAGGACTTCCGCGCTTACAAATTGCGCATCGATCCGGAAGGGCGTTTCAACAAGGGCAAGCTGTTGAACCTGCCTGAGTTTGCCGCCGATTTGCGCAACGCCTACACGCCATCGTTCGGCCTGATGGGGCACGAATCCTTGATCATGCAGCAAAGCGACATCGGCGCGATTGCCAATAGTGTCAAAGATTGCCTGCGTTGTGGTAAATGCAAACCGGTGTGCGCTACGCACGTGCCACGCGCGAATCTGCTGTACTCACCGCGCAATAAAATCCTCGCCACTTCCTTGCTGGTAGAAGCCTTCCTGTATGAAGAGCAAACCCGGCGCGGTATCTCGATCAAGCATTGGGAAGAGTTTGAAGACGTCGCCGATCACTGCACGGTTTGCCATAAATGCCTGACGCCTTGCCCGGTCGATATTGATTTTGGCGATGTCTCGATGAATATGCGCAATCTGTTGCGCAAGATGAATAAGAAGTCCTTCAATCCTGGCACTGCCGCATCCATGTTTTTCCTGAATGCGAAAGATCCTGCGACCATCAAAGTGACGCGTGAGCTGATTTTCAGTTGGGGCGTGACTGCGCAGCGCCTGGGCAATACGGTATTGAAAAAGCTGGCCAAAAAACAGACCAAGGCACCGCCAGCCAGTCTCGGTAAACCCCCTATGCGCGAACAGGTGATCCACTTCATCAATAAGAAAATGCCGGGCAATTTGCCGAAGAAAACTGCG
Source organism: Pseudomonadota bacterium (assembly GCA_040390685.1). Classification (GTDB taxonomy): domain Bacteria; phylum Pseudomonadota; class Gammaproteobacteria; order Burkholderiales; family Burkholderiaceae_D; genus Undibacterium. The sequence continues at coordinate 843 of JAZJYB010000235.1, forward strand.
CGCGCCTTGTTGGATATTGAAGACGATAAGATCGTGCCTATCATCCGCGATCCGCTCACCACCACGGCCGATACCGAAGCGGTGTTTTACTTCCCGGGTTGCGGCTCTGAACGCTTGTTTTCGCAAGTCGGTCTGGCGACCCAGGCGATGCTCTGGAATGTCGGTGTGCAGACCGTGTTGCCGCCAGGGTATCTATGTTGCGGTTATCCGCAGCGCAGTGCGGGGCAATTTGATAAAGCGGAAAAAATCATCACCGATAACCGTGTGCTGTTTCACCGCATGGCGAATACCCTGAATTACCTCGATATCAAGACCGTGGTGGTGTCTTGCGGTACGTGCTACGACCAGATTCAGGGCTACGAATTCGACAAGATATTTCCGGGTTCACGCATCATCGATATCCATGAATTCCTGCTCGAGAAGAACGTTAAACTGGCGGCAGTCAACGGCACCCGCTACATGTATCACGACCCTTGCCATACACCGATGAAACTGCAAGATCCGCTAAAAACAGTGAATGCGCTGATCACCACGATCGATGATGTCAAGATCGAGAAGAATGATCGCTGCTGTGGCGAAGCCGGTACCCTGGCGGTTTCCCGGCCAGATATTTCGACGCAGATACGCTTCCGCAAAGAGGAAGAGATGACCAAGGGCGCCGATAGACTCCGCGCTGATGGTTTTGCCGGCGAAGTAAAAATCCTGACCTCTTGCCCGGCTTGCCTGCAAGGATTAACGCGTTTTGATGAAGATTCTGATACCACCGCCGACTATATCGTGGTCGAGATGGCGAAACATATACTGGGGCCGAACTGGATGCCGGAATATGTCGCCAAAGCGAATAACGGTGGTATCGAGCGGGTGTTGGTGTGATGCCGATTTGCGAACTCTGTGATGTGAATACGGGCGAGCTTATTTTCTCCAGCACGCGCTGGCGTGTTTTGCTAGTCGATGACGCAAATTACCCTGGTTTTTGCCGGGTGGTCTGGAATGCGCATGTCAAGGAAATGACCGATTTGCCTGAAGCGCAGCGCAATGAAATCATGCAGGCGGTCTGGGCCGTTGAGCAGACTGTTCGCGAGGTCATGCTGCCACATAAAATCAATCTCGCCAGTTTCGGCAATATGGTGCCGCATTTGCACTGGCATATTATTCCAAGATATACCGACGACGCGCATTTCCCTAACCCGGTCTGGGCTACGGCCAAAGCCGATTTGCCGGATGTCAGCACACGCGCCGCCTTATTGCCATTGCTGAGGGCAAAATTGCTGACACGTCTACTTTCAATTCAGGAATCCAAATGACCGACTCTAAAAAGATTAACGTAACGCCAGCACCGACTGCATTGAATGTGCGTACCCAGTCGCGCGTGCTGGAAATCAGTTTTGATGATGGCAAAGCGTTTTCCTTGCCGTTCGAACTATTGCGCGTGTATTCGCCATCTGCAGAGGTGAGAGGGCATGGCAAAGGTCAGGAAGTTTTACAAACCGGCAAGCGGCATGTTGGCATAAGTGCGGTGGAACCCATAGGCAATTACGCGGTCAAACCGGTGTTTTCCGACGGCCACGAATCCGGTATTTTTACCTGGGATTACCTGTATTCACTAGGGGATGATCAGGATAAATTATGGCTCGATTACTTGGGTAAATTGCAAGCTGCCGGATATCCGGGCGATAGCGGACGTGATGCAAGCACGCCGGCAAAAACCGGTGACGCTTGCGGGCATAAGCATTAGACTCCCTTCTCCCGCGAGCGGGAGAAGGGTTGGGGATGAGGGTGGTCGAATAAGTGAAAACTTAATCTACTGAGCACATTTTAAATACCTGCAATCAGCATTGAATGGGCAATTCGCCAGCTTGAATCACCCTCATCCCAGCCTTCTCCCGCGAGCGGGAGAAGGAGTTTGAAGCCAATTCCAGCAAGGATTTTCATGTGATTCAGCAGCTTGGTGGCTAGTCATCAGGCATAATGCGGACAAATTCATAAAGGGCAAAATATGAGCAATACCACCCATTTCGGTTATACCACCGTCGAAGAAGATCAAAAAGTTCACAAAGTGGCCGAGGTTTTTCATTCCGTGGCGGCTAAATACGATGTGATGAATGACCTCATGTCGGCTGGCCTGCATCGTGTCTGGAAGATATTTACCATTGCCCAGGCTGGCGTGCGCCCAGGCTTTAAAGTGCTGGATATTGCCGGCGGTACTGGCGATCTGGCAAAGGAATTCGTCAAGCAGGCAGGCAAGACTGGCGAGGTCTGGCATACCGATATCAATGAATCAATGTTGCGCGTCGGTCGCGACCGGCTCTTGAATATGGGCCTGGTTACCCCCACCTTGCTCTGTGACGCAGAGAAGCTGCCTTTTCCTGATAATTATTTTGACCGCGTTAGTGTTGCGTTCGGTTTGCGCAATATGACGCATAAGGATCAGGCACTGGCTGAAATGCAAAGGGTATTGAAACCGGGCGGTAAGTTGCTGGTGCTGGAGTTTTCAAAAGTGCCAGAAATCATGCAAAAACCTTACGATCTTTACTCGTTCAAAGTGTTGCCTTGGCTGGGTGAAAAAATCGCCCAGGATGCCGAGAGTTATCGCTATTTAGCGGAATCGATACGCATGCATCCAGATCAGGAAACGTTGAAAACCATGATGCAGGAAGCCGGTCTTGAACGCGTGCAGTATTACAATTTAACGGCAGGTGTGGCCGCACTTCACACAGGTATCAAGTTGTAAAGAACAAGTTTTAAAACAGTATTAATCCAGATTTAACCCAGCAATAACGTAGGTTCAGGAGAAAGCAAGATGAAGAAATTTTTATTCGCAATGATGTTGATGGCCGGTGCCTTGACGATAACTGTGTCTGATGCTGAAGCGAAGCGCTTTGGCGGCGGCAGTTCGATTGGTAAGCAATCGACCAATGTGTCACGTCAGGCAGCACCTGCCGCGCCAACTCAGGCCAAACCGGCGGCAGCGCCGGTAGCGGGCGCGCCAGCCGCTGTGCCACCTAAACCGGCTAGCCCATGGAAAGGTATCGTCGGCGGATTAGTTGGCGGTGCCTTGCTCGGCGCCATGTTCTCGTCTATGGGTATGGGCGGTGGCATGGCAAGTGCTCTCGGCTCGATCTTGCCGATGTTATTACTGGCGGGCGCGGCGTTTTTCTTGTTCCGTATGTACCAAAACCGCAAGGGCGGTAGTGCTACTTCAGCGTTTTCACCGCAACAGCCAGCGTATGCTGGTGCAGGTGGTGGATCGGTAACATCTTTGCCTGAAATCGGCTCGCGCATTGAGCCGCAGTCCTTCCAGTCAGGCGCAGCAACAGCTTCGGCAACCCCGGGTTCTTCCTTCGGCTCGGCTGATCAGGGCACCTGGAGCATTCCATCCGATTTCGACGTGCCAGCTTTCCTGCGCAATTCCAAGACATATTTCATCCGCCTGCAGGCGGCATGGGATAAAGCCGATATCAATGATATCCATGAATTTACTACAGCTGAAATGTATGCTGAAATCAAGCTGCAGATTCAAGAGCGCGGTACTTCTGCGAATGTGACAGATGTGGTGTCGGTCGATGCCGAATTGCTAGGCCTGGAAACAGTCGGCAATGACTATCTTGCCAGCGTTAAATTTACCGGCATGATCAAGGAAGATCCAAAAGCTCCTGCCGAAGCGTTTAAGGAAGTGTGGAACTTGACCAAGCCTTTAAATGGCCAGGGCGGTTGGGCTTTGGCTGGAATTCAGCAATTGTAATACCTTGACGTATGTGACATTTTGCTCACTCGCTTGATCAAACAGCTACTTCCCTAAGGGGATAAGCTGTTAAACTTGAAGCCGCCCATGCATCTCATGGGCGGTTTTTTTATCTATTATGACGCCACTTAATTCTACCTTCGTGCTTTTTGTAAACCACTTGCTCGTGCAAGAAGTCTGGGCCAAAAGCAAACTTCAGATACACACCGGCAAAATCGCCTGCATCGATTTACAGGCTATCGCATTTCGAGTGAAAATCGCCGCTGACGGGATGTTGCAGCAAACGGATGCGGATGCCTTGGCCGATGTCACCATCAGATTAAAACTCAGTGACCTGCCCTTGATTGCACAAAATCGCGAGCGTGCCTTTTCCTACGCTAAGGTGGAAGGTGACGCTGATTTAGCCAATACGATTTCTCACCTGAGCCAGCATTTGCGCTGGGAAGCGGAAGAAGATTTAAGTAAATTGTTTGGCGATGTGGCAGCGGTACGCATGGTCTCAACGGCAAAGTCATTGATACAAACGGCGCAGCAAGCGCATCAAACATTGCAAGAAAATCTCGCAGAATATTTTTTAGAAGAAAACCCCATGCTGGTCCGCACTGTCGCAGTTCAGACTTTCGGTGCAGAAGTGAATAAATGTCGTGATGATGTAGAACGTCTCATCAAACGCATAGAAAAATTAGAAAGGTCGCGTCAATGATGTGGAAGTTCTTAAGGGTGATAAAAATCGCCCGTATCGCCGTGCGTTACGGTATCGATGAAATTGCCATGTCAGGCTTGCGCGTTCCGCGTACCGCCAGATTCATAGAAGCGTTGTTATTTTGGCGCGATTTATCTGCACCACGCGGTGAACGTTTGCGCAAGGCACTGGAAGATCTCGGTCCGATTTTTGTGAAGTTCGGCCAGGTGCTATCGACCCGGCGCGACCTCATGCCACCAGATATTGCAGACGAACTGGCTAAGCTGCAAGACCGGGTGCCACCTTTCGATCCTGATCTGGCGATTGCACAAATCGTTAAATCTTTGGGCGCGCATCCAGACCAGTTGTTCGCAAGTTTTGACCGTGTTCCGGTCGCGTCCGCCTCCATCGCCCAGGTGCATTTTGCAACGTTAAAAGATGGCCGCGAGGCGGCAGTCAAGGTGCTGCGCCCAGGTATGAAAGCGGCTATCGATAATGACGTCGCCCTGATGCAAATTGCCGCAGGCTGGTTGGAGTTTTTATGGTCAGACGGCAAGCGCCTCAAGCCTAAAGAAGTCGTGGCGGAGTTTGATAAATATCTGCATGACGAACTCGATCTGATGCGCGAGGCCGCCAATGGCAGCCAGTTAAGGCGTAACTTTGCCGATTCGGATTTGCTGCTGGTGCCAGAAATGTATTGGGACTATTGCTCATCATCGGTGATCGTGATGGAACGCATGAAGGGCATACCAATTTCACAATTGGAACAATTGCGCGAAGCCGGTGTCGATCTTGAAAAGCTCTCGCGCGATGGTGTGACGATCTTTTTCACGCAGATTTTCCGCGATGGTTTTTTTCACGCCGATATGCATCCGGGGAATATTCTGGTCTCGACTGACCCGGCGACTTTTGGCCGCTATATCGCACTTGATTTTGGTATCGTCGGAACGCTCAATGATTTTGACAAAGACTATCTGTCGCAAAATTTTCTGGCGTTTTTTCGCCGTGATTACAAGCGCGTGGCTGAGGCGCATATCGAATCTGGCTGGGCACCTAAAGAGACGCGTGTCGATGAACTCGAAGCCGCCGTACGCGCCTGCTGCGAACCTATCTTTGACCGGCCGCTCAAGGATATTTCTTTCGGTCAGGTTTTGCTGCGGCTGTTTCAGACTTCACGCCGTTTCAATGTCGAAGTTCAACCGCAGTTGGTGCTGCTGCAAAAAACTCTGCTAAATATCGAAGGCTTGGGGCGCCAGCTTGACCCGAATCTGGATCTCTGGAAAACCGCCAAACCCTATCTGGAACGCTGGATGAGCGAGCAAATCGGCTGGCGTGGCCTGATCGAAAAGCTCAAGGCGGAAGCGCCGCGCTACAGTCATATTTTTCCACAATTGCCGCGCCTCGCACATCAGGCTTTGAAGCGTGCTGGTGAACCCGCACAAAATGGCGAAATGCTGGCGGCTTTGCTGACCGAACAACGCGCCACCAATCGCCTGCTGCGCACCATCATCTATTTTGCCGGCGGGATGATCGCCGGCATCTTGCTGGCGCAATTTATCTTTCATTTCGTAGAATATTAAGTCAAACGCCATGCCCGACTTTCAATCTAAAGATCCCACGCAAGCTGGCTTTTGGAATGAAAGGTTTGAAACACAATTCACGCCCTGGGATAAAGGTGGCGTGCCGCAGGCCTTGCAGGAGTTTGTCGCCAAGGCCAGGCGTCCATTCGTAACGCTCATCCCCGGTTGCGGCCTGGGCTATGAAGCGGCTTTTCTGGCGCAATCTGGCTGGGACGTGACGGCCATCGACTTCTCTCCCGCGGCGGTCGCCAGTGCCCAAGCTGTCATCGGTGAATGGGGCAAGCATGTGATCGAGGCGGATTTTTTTCAATTTCAGCCCTCCGGTCGATTGGAGCTAATTTATGAGAGAGCTTTTCTGTGCGCCTTGCCGCATGCTATGCGTGTACAGATCGTGCAGCGATGGGCAAACTTGCTTAGTGCAGATGGATTGTTAGCTGGATTTTTCTATGTTGATGATGCCCCTGAACGCTCACTTAAGGGGCCGCCATTCAGCATCTCTTCACCTGAATTGCAGGAATTAATTTCACCGTTTTTTGAGTTGTTGGAAGATACTGAGGTTACTGACTCTATTCCTGTGTTTTTTGGTAAAGAGCGGTGGCAGGTCTGGCGCCGCTTGAGCGCGTCGTGAAACGCTTGATGTTGTCGCATAAAGAAGAGATCGCTCGGAATTTTTTTAGGATAAAATTAAAATCAGCGCTTGGTGCTAATGTGGTGGCAACTTAGTGCTTACTTAGTGCTAACTTACTGATAATTTTGAGTGACCCGCGTTATTGGTTTAATCTGGGAATCAAAAATGAAAATAACTATCGCTCAGAATTGCCGTGCAAGTAATTTCCTTCTTCGCTTGACTGTATGTACCTGGTTTTTTTGCATCGCGGCGCATCCAGTCTTAGCATCCGCTGTGACGCCAACCGCAAACAATAAATTCGCCCCCCATTCCAGTTTTGTCAATTTACCCACCTTTGAAGCCTCAAGGTTCTGCCGATGAGGCTTTAGCCAGTGGTCGTGTCGTGAGTAGTAAATACTCCACGACAGCGCCAGCCAGCAAAGCATGGCGCATAGCCTTTTTATTCCCACACATGAAAGATCCGTATTGGATAGGTTGCAACTACGGCGTGATCAGTGAAGCCAGACGATTGGGTGTGGCGGTGGATATTTTTGTCGCAGACGGATATAACGATCTGGTCGGGCAGCTGCGTAAAATGGATGAGGCGATTGCGGCAAAATACGACGCTATCGTTATTTCTCCACTGAGTATGACCGCGAATAATTCTTCGATTGCCAAGGCCCGTGCGCTGGGAATTCCTGTGTTCGAATTGGCCAATGATAGTAGTAGCGATGATTTGACAATTAAGGTAACGACTTCGCTAAAAAGCATGGGAGTTGACGCCACTCAGTGGGTGATTCGTGATGCGCAAAAACGCGGATTGAAATCAATTAATATTGCGCTATTACCGGGGCCATCAGATGCAGGCTGGGTTAAGGGTGAAGTCGAAGGTACCCGAGAGGCAGCACAAAAGGCGTCGATCAAAGTCAATATTTTGGATATCAAATACGGCGATAGTGACAGAATCGGCCAGTCCCAATTGTCAGCGCAATTATTGGCTGAACACGGTAAAAACCTCGACTACATCCTGGGCTGCAGCGGATGCGCGCCAGCCGCTATTCTGCCGACCAAGGAGGCGGGATTGCAAACCAAGATAAAGATTGTTTCCTACGATTTAACCAGGGAGGTTGCTAACTTTATTCGCAAAGGTGATATCGTGGCATCAGCCGATACCAAAGGGGTGAGCCAGGCCAGGGTGACGATCAACGCCGCGGTAAATTTTCTTGAAAAGAGAACCAAAGAAGTGCCGCATACTATTTTGATCAAATTGGGTTTGGTTGATCAAAGCACGTATGCCAATTATGAATTTGATACATCAACCGCACCGACTGCGTATGTCCCGGTTCTTTCTTATGCGCCGGATGTCGTGAAGTAAAGTAAAAGAGATAATCGAAACATGAGAATTCGCTTTCTAAGAGATAA
>JAZJYB010000236.1:0-13855 GCA_040390685.1 Pseudomonadota bacterium
ACTTCAACTTCAACATCAACATCAACATCAACATCAACATCAACATCAACATCAAAAACAGCTGCGACCAACGTGTTTGATATTTATGACTAGCGACCAGAAAAACTAATCCGGCACGATAGCCGTCACCTCGATCTCCACTTTCGCCCGGTCTTCAATCAAGCCGGCGACCTGCACTGCCGTCATGGTTGGGTAATGACGGCCAATGACATCACGATAGGCTTCACCAACTTCTTTGTAAGCCGCGACATATTCTTTCTTGTCGATGACATACCAGGTCATGCGCACGATATGTTCTGGCTTGGCATTCGCCTCCGCTAAAACCTCGACAATATTTTGTAAAGTTTGCCGCACTTGCCCGGCAAAATCATCGGTATGAAACTGTGCCTGGCCGTCCCAACCTATCATGCCGCTGATGCAGACCGTGCGGCCGCTGGCGGCGACACCGTTGGAATAGCCGCGTGCGCGTATCCAGTCTGGCGGTTGCAAAAAATCCATGGAGTTTCCTTTATTCATAGTTGTCTAGCGCGAGCGGGTTACAACGCTGCATATTCTTTCAGCATTTCCCTAGCAATGATAAGTTGCTGTACTTCAGTCGCGCCTTCGTAAATCCGCAAGGCGCGTATCTCACGGTACAGGCGCTCGACCGGCACCTCGCTCATGACGCCCATCCCACCGAAAATCTGCACTGCGGCATCGATCACCTGTTGCGCATTTTCTGTCGCAGTGAGCTTGGCCATGGCCGCTTCCTTGGTCACCTTTTGACCTTGATCGCGCTGCCAGGCGGCGCGATAAGTAAGCAAGGCCGCACTATCGATCGCGGTGGCCATTTGCGCGAGTTTAGCTTGTGTGAGTTGAAAATCCGCCAGGGTCTGGCCGAACATTTTACGGCTGGTGGCGCGCTGCATCGCCTCATCCAAAGCGCGCCGGGCAAAGCCTAGAGCAGCTGCGGCAACCGAGGTACGGAAGATATCCAGCGTCGCCATCGCCACCTTAAAGCCCTGCCCTGGCGCGCCGAGGAGATGGCTACGCGGAACCCGGCAGTTATTCAATCTGATGCGCGCTAAAGGGTGTGGCGCAATTACATTGATGCGTTCTGCAATTTCAAATCCAGGCAAGCTGGCGTCAACAATAAAAGCCGAAATACCGCGTGCGCCAGGCGCTTCGCCGGTGCGCGCAAACAAGACATAAAAATCCGCAATGCCGCCGTTTGAGATCCAGGTCTTCTCGCCATTCAAGACGTAATAATCTCCGTCCACGCTCTTTACAAACTCGGCGGCGCATTGCATCGCCGCCACATCAGAACCCGCATCGGGTTCAGACAAAGCAAAGGCGGCAATCGCGCTTCCATTCGCCACTCTAGGCAGATAGTTTTGTTTCTGCTGTTCAGAACCAAACGAGCTAATCGCGCCAGAGCCCAGGCCTTGCATGGCGAACGCAAAATCAGCCAAGCCAGCGTGACGCGCCAGCGTTTCGCGGATCAGGCAAATAGCGCGGGTATCGATCTGTTCAGTCGTCGCGCCATACGCCGTGCCGGCAATCGCGTGCTTAAGCCAACCCGCTTCGCCAAGTTGACACACCAGATCGCGGCAGGCCTGATCAACATCTTGCGCATGATGCTGTGCGATGTGTTCGCTTGCCCACGCATCCAGGCTGGCTTCCAACTCCGTATGCTTCTGATCAAAAAACGGCCATTGCAAATAGCTCTTATCGGACATCGTTTTTTTCACGCTCAATCTCCTTCGAATGCTGGTGTCTGCTTGGCGACAAAGGCATGGTAGGCACGATGGAAATCATTGGTCATCATGCAAATTGCCTGCGCCTGCGCCTCGGCTTCTATCGCTTCATCGACGCCCATATTCCATTCTTGTTGCAGCATTTTTTTGGTCATGCCATGCGCAAAAGTCGGGCCTTCTGCCAGATGTTTTGCATACACTTGCGCATCAACCAAGACTTGCTCTGGTATGCAGAGGCGATTGAAAAAACCCCAGCGTTCGCCCTCTTCACCAGACATGTTGCGGCCGCTATACAATAAATCAGCGGCTCGGCCCTGGCCGATAACACGGGGCAGCAAGGCGCACGCCCCCATATCGCAACCGGCCAGACCGACCCGGGTAAACAAGAACGCGGTTTTGCTGCGCGCTGTGCCAAAACGTATATCCGACGATAAGGCCAAAATCGCACCGGCACCGGCGCAGATGCCATCCACCGCGGCGATTATCGGCTGCGGGCAGGCGCGCATCGCCTTCACCAGATCACCCGTCATACGGGTAAAACTCAATAGACCTGGCATATCCAATTTAGTCAGCGGCCCGATGATTTCATGCACATCGCCACCTGAGCAAAAATTATCACCAGCGCCGGTGATGACGATGGCTTTGACGTCGCTGACGTGGGCCAAGCTGCGAAACAGATCGCGCAACCCTGCATACGATGCAAAGGTTAGCGGGTTCTTGCGCTCTGGCCGATTCAAGGTAATCGTGGCAACCCCTTGCTCTACTGCGTAGGAAAAGTGTTCGGCCTCGTAGACGCTCAAAGTTGCATTACCGCCGGGAAAATCATGCGGCTGTCCTGGTAGATATTTCATTTTCCTTACTCCTTCTCTGCAACAATAGGCGGTGTGTTCAAGTGAATTTTCACTTGAGACAATAGATCAAACATGGTGTTTTTCTGTTCCTGCTTCAAGCCTGAAAATAGCTCGGCGATCCAGGCTTCATGCACGGTTGCCATGCGCTTGAAAGCGCGCCGGCCAGCGGCGGTCAGTTTCACTGTGTAAGCGCGCCTGTCGTTCGCGACCGCTTCACGCACCACCAGTTTCTCTTGCTCCAGCTGATCGGTAATGCCAGTGATATTGCCACCAGTGACCATCATGCGCTTGGATAATTCGCCCATACGCAAACCATCTGGGTGGCGCTCCAGCTGCGCCATCAAATCAAAACGCGGCAAGGTAATGTCAAATTCCGCACGCAGACGCGAGCGAATTTCCGCCTCGACCATGACGGTGCAAGACAGCATGCGTAGCCAAAGCTTGAGCGACTGATGATGGTCTTCCCGCGACCTGGTTTCCAGGTCGTAGGCGCGCGCCTTTGCCGGCTTGAGCACGTGTTTTACCTCAACTCTCACATCACTTCCCCACCTGCCACCGCGATCGCCTGTCCATTCATTGCGCCGGCAGATGGCAGGCAAAGCCAGACCACGGCATTCGCCACTTCCAGCGGTTGCACCAGGCGTTTTTGTGGATTGGCGTCGACTAAGTCCGCGGTCACCTGCTGTTCACTGCGGCCAGTTTTATTGACGATGTTTGCCACAGCATCTTTGACGATATCGGTCTCGGTATATCCCGGGCAAACTGCATTCACCGTCACCCCTTTAGTCGCGACCTCAAGCGCCAAGGCACGCGTCAAACCTATCACGCCATGCTTAGCCGCGCAATACGCCGTCACATACGCATAGCCGGTAAGGCCCGCGGTACTAACAACATTCACGATGCGCCCCCAGCCCGCTTGCAACATATCGGGCAAGACTTGCTGGGTGCAATGGAAGGTGCCCGTCAGATTCACGTTCAGCATTTGATGCCACAGCCTGTCGTCGGTTTTTTGGAAAGGCGCAGAGCTGGCCTGGCCCGCATTATTGATCAGGATATCGACTCGGCCGTAGCGGATCACGGCATGCTCAAATGCCTTTTTTACAGCCTCAGAATCTGTGACATCGAGCACGACATAATTAATTTTACCTTTGGCCTGTAAGTGTCTGACTGTCGCCTGCAGAGTGTGTTCATTGCGGCCGACTATCGTCACGCAAGCGCCCTGCTCCAGCAACGCCGATGCAATTGCCTCACCGATGCCTTTACCGCCACCAGTCACCACAGCGTGTTTGCCACTCAGGGCATGCAAACCAGTATTCAAATCGGTATTCATGCTATCCCTCCAGTAATTTGGCAGCGATCTGCTGCGGTGTCATGCCAGCATTGCCTGCCGCCAGCATTTTTTCTCTTTCCAAATTGCGTTCCAATTGCATTTTTGCCGCGATATATTGTTTCGGCCATGGCATGTCGGTAAAGCCGAGTTTGGCCGCTTCATTCAAGGTCCAGGCCGGGTTGGCCAGATGCGGTCGGGCGATGGCACAGAGATCGGCGCGCCCGGCGGCAATAATACTGTTCACATGATCAGTCTCAAAAATCGCACCGACCGCAATCGTCGGTATCTGCACTTCATTGCGGATACGGTCGGCAAACGGGGTCTGGAACATGCGGCCAAAGACTGGTTTTTCTAGCTTGCTAACTTGCCCCGATGAACAATCGATCATGTCGGCACCGGCAACCTTGAACAGGCGCGCAATCTCAACTGCATCATCTGGCCGGATACCACCTTCGACCCAGTCATGCGCCGAGATACGCACGGAGATCGGTTTACTCGCTGGCCAGACTGCGCGTATCGCGGCAAACACCTCCAAAGGGTAGCGGCAACGGTTTTCCAGTGAACCGCCATATTCGTCGGTACGCTGATTAGTCAGCGGCGAGATAAAACTCGAGAGAAAATATCCGTGGGCGCAATGCAATTCCAGCCAGTCAAAACCGGCTTCGCTGGCTGCAATTGTGGCCCGGACAAAATCACGCAGGATGCGCGCCATATCATCGAGGGTAGCGGCGCGGGACGTCTGGGATACGCCAGCAATATACTGTTGTGGCGAGGCTGAGACCAACGGCCAATTGCCTTCGTCCAATGGCTCATCAATTCCATCCCAGGCGCGTTTGGTCGATCCTTTTGCGCCAGCGTGGCCTAGCTGCATGGCGATTTTTGCATCGGTATTATTGTGCACAAAATCTACGATACGCTTCCATGCCTGTGTATGTTCTGGCTGGTACAGGCCAGGGCAAGCGGGCGTGATACGCGCATCGGCCGAAACACAGGTCATCTCGGCAAACACCAGACCAGCGCCGCCCATGGCACGGCTACCCAGATGCACCAGATGGTAATCGCCTGCCACGCCATCCTGCGCTGAATATTGCGCCATCGGCGAGACAACGATACGGTTTTTCAAGACCACATCGCGTAGCTTATACGGCGTTAACATCGGCGGAATCGGCGTCTTGGTTACAGGCATAGGCACACCCGCCAATGCATACGCATGCTCGGCTATCCATTGCTCAAAACTGCGGATATAAAGGCTATCACGCACTCTGAGATTCTCGTGTGACAAGCGCTGGCTACGCGTCAGCATCGAGTAAGCGAACTGTTGCGCTTCCATTCCGGTGTAACGCTCTACGTTCTCAAACCATTCCATAGAATTACGTGCCGCACTTTGTATTTTCAAGACCTCAACCGCACGCAAGGCTTGATAGGCTTCCATCACCGCCGGCATTCCGGCCTCTTCATGCAGCTCAAAGCAATTTGCGAGTTCGATCGCATCTTCCAGCGCCAGCTTGGTTCCTGACCCGATGGAAAAATGCGCAGTATGCGCGGCGTCTCCCATCAACACCACCGGCACTTGTTTTTCCTGAAGCGTATTCCAATGCACCCATTCTTTACAAATAATGCGCGGAAACTTGATCCAATTCACTGAGCCACGCAAATGGCTGGCATTGCTCATGAGGGGATTGCCATCAAGGTATTTGGCGAAGATTTTTTCACAGAAAACGATCGCCTCCACCTGGCTCATTTTATCCAGGCCAGCTTTCAGCCAAACCTCCTCCGGAGTCTCGACAATAAAGGTCGCAGTCTCGTCATCGTATTGATAGGCATGCGCCTGAAACCAGCCAAATTCGGTCTCTTCAAAAGCGAAGGTAAACGCAGGAAATAACTTCTTGGTACCGAGCCAGACAAAACGGCAACGGCGGTTATCGATATCCGGTTGAAACGTAGTCTCGTAGCGGCTGCGCACTTTGCTATTCAAGCCATCGCAGGCAATCACCAGATCGGCGTCATATTCCAGCGCCAACGCCTGATCGTCACTCACATCCATTTCAAACACCAAGTTGACACCAACATCTTCACAGCTTTGCTGCAGAATATTCAATAGGCGCTTACGACCGATACCACAAAAGCCGTGCCCGCCAGAAGTAACAACTTGGCCTTTAAAATGCACATCAATATTATCCCAGTGATTAAAGGCAGCCAAAATCATGCGCGCGCTAGGGGCATCGGCATTCACCAGATTGCTCAAGGTCTGATCAGAAAAAACCACACCCCAGCCAAAAGTATCGTAAGGGCGGTTACGCTCAATCACGGTAATTTGATGGACCGGATTTTGCTTCTTCATCAGCAGGCTGAAGTACAAACCCGCCGGACCGCCACCGATACAAAGGATGTTCATTTTTTTCCTGATTTAATTCGTTTGAATACTATTAAAAATACTGCTTGCCAGTTCCTTCCCCTTCTGAGGGGGAAGGTTAGGATGGGGGTGCGGCGCTTAAAGCATCCGCGATGCTAAACAAAACCCCATCCATATTCACCATCACATCATTATTCCAAAACCGTAAGACCCGCCAACCGTGCGCCAGCAAAAATTCAGTCCGTTTTGCATCATATTCCATCTGATCTTGATGCTGGCCGCCATCAAGTTCAATCAGCAATTTTTCATTGATGCAGGCAAAGTCTGTAATGTAAGAACCAATAACATATTGACGGCGAAATTTATGTCCCTTGATCTGTTCACCTCTAATCGCCTGCCATATCTTTTGCTCAGCATCTGTCATGTCGCTGCGCAAGGAACGGGCTCGTTCGGTGGCTACTTGGTTGGTTCTCTTCATTTGCAGCCTATGTTCGTTTTTCGACCTTTTTACCCCCATCCTAGCCTTCCCCCTTAAATGGGGAAGGAACATTACGGCATCTTGCACGCAGCCACGTATGCATCTGCGTGCTTGGTAAACACCGCACCTAAAGTCTTATTCGTGATCCTGCCCTGCGCGTCTTTGCCGATGATTCTGGCGTAATAATTCTGGATCGGAAAATGGTTGCTGTTGAACTTAAACTCGCCGCGTACCGATTTGAAATTTGCCGCCTGGATGGCTTTACCCAAGCCTGCTTTATCTTCGATTTTTCCTTTGACGCCGCGCACTGCGGCATCCATTAACATCGCAGCGTCATAGCCTTGCGAGGCATATAGCGAAGGCAATCTGCCATACTCTTTTTGGAAATCTGCCACGAAGCGTTTATTTTGCGCGTTGTCCATGTCATGCCCCCATTGCGAGGCATTAAACATCCCCAGCATTGGTGCGCCTACCGCCTTGATAATGTCTTCATCGGCAGAAAAGCCCGGCCCGAACAGTTGCACATTTTTGGATAAACCGGCATCGACAAATTGCTTGATGAAGTTAATGCCCATGCCCCCCGGTAAAAATATATACACGGCATCCGGCTTCAGGCTGCGGATTTGCGCGAGTTCAGTGGCGTAATCGAGTTGGCCTAATTTGGTATAAATTTCTTCAGCGACTGCGCCCTTGTAATATCGCTTGAAGCCAGACATGGCGTCTTTACCGGCCGGGTAATTCGGCGCAACCAGCGCGACGTTTTTAAAGCCCTTGTCGTTGACTTGCTTGCCTACGGCTTCATGGAGATTATCGTTCTGCCACGCCACATTGAAAAAGTATGGGTTGCACTGTTCACCGGCATATTGTGATGGCCCGGCATTGGCGCTGATGTAATGCACCTTGGCGTTAAAAATGCTAGGGCCGACTGCCAGCATCAAATTCGAGAAAACAATACCCGTCATCAGGTCGACTTTCTCTTTCTTGAGCATCTTTTCAACCAACTGCTTGGCGGCATCTGGGTTTTGCTGGTCGTCGCCGCTAATCACTTCAACTGGCAGCGTGCCAAACTTGTTATCCAGATGCTTCATCGCCAGGCTGAAGCCATCACGAATATCCACGCCCAAACCGGCGCCCGGGCCAGATAAGGTCGTAACCATGCCGACCTTCACTTTATCGGCAGCTTGCGATACATTCGCGACAGCCGCCAAACCCAATAAACACAGTAAGCAAAATAAGAATTTTTTCACCAGCACTCTCCTTAATTGAATAAGCACATCAAAATATAAACGTTCGACCGATCTAAGCTTTGACGTCGCGCAACTTGTAACGTTGTAACTTACCGGTTTCTGTCCTTGGTAATGCTTGAATAAACTCGATAGCACGTGGATATTTGTAGGGCGCTATCGTGTTCTTGACGAAAGTCTGTATGTCCTTCAGCAAGACATCGCTGGCCTGCTCACTTGCTTTTAAAACGACATAGGCTTTGACGATCTGGCCACGCTCTTCATCGGCCACGCCCACCACCGCACATTCAGAGACCGCAGGATGTTTCAGTACGATTTCTTCGACCTCGGGCCCGGCGATATTGTAGCCAGCCGAAATGATCATATCGTCGGTGCGGGCGCGATACCAGAAGTAGCCGTCCTTATCCATTTCGTAGGCGTCTCCGGTCAAATTCCAGCCATCGTAGACGTAGCTGGCTTGCCGTGGATCTGCCAGATAACGGCAACCGGTAGGGCCCTTCACCGCCAGGCGCCCAACCACACCGGGCGAAGCTACCTTTCCGTCTTCATCCAGCACACAAGCTTGGTACCCAGGAATCGCCTTGCCAGTTGCACCTGAGCGAACGTTTTCACCCGCTGCCGAAATAAAGATATGCAACATTTCGGTCGCACCGATGCCGTCTATCATGGCCAAGCCAGTTGCCTGTTGCCACGCATCACGCGTGGCAACAGGCAAAGCTTCTCCGGCCGAGACTGTTTTTTGCAGGCTGGATAAATCGAATCCTTGCGCCAAGGGTGCCATCTGACGATAAAAAGTCGGCGCGGTAAAACAGATTGTCGCGGAGAAATCAGCAATCGCCTTTAGCAATAATTCAGGCGTCAACTTTTCCAGCAAGACCGTAGTCGCACCCACCCGCAACGGAAACAGCAATAAACCGCCCAAGCCAAAAGTGAACGCCAATGGCGGCGTGCCGATAAAAATATCGTCCGCGCCGGAAGCCAAGATTGAACGCGGAAAACAATCACAAATTGCCAGCAAATCGCGATGAAAATGCATCGTGCCTTTTGGCAAACCTGTGGTCCCCGAGGTAAAGCTGATCAGGCAAACATCTTCCGACAGAGTATCCACCGCAGAGAAATCGGCAGATTTATCTGCCATCAAACTTTCCATCGACTGTGGCAGCGCCTCATTGAAATACACTAGCTGCTGCAACACGTTTGATGTCTGCCTGACGTTTTCCATCTCGTCGCGTAAAGAGGCGGAACACAAGGCAGTACTAATCTGCGCCTTATCGATGATGACATTGAGTTCTTTTGCCCTGAGCAAGGGCATGGTCGGCACCGCGACACAACCGGCCTTGATCACGGCCAGGGTGCAAGCCGCCATCATCGGGTTATTCGCCCCGCGCAATAACACGCGATTGCCCGGCACCAAATGCATTTCATCGCACAAGACATGGGCAATGCGATTCACGGTAGCTAGCAGCTTGGCATACGACCAGCTCTCGGTATATGTACGAATTGCAATCTTATCGGCATAGCCTTGCTGGCACATTTTATCGAGCAATTCCGCGCAGCAATTTAGCCGCTCTGGATACTCAAGTTCAGGCAAAGAAAAAACCAATTCCGGCCACTGCACTCTGGGCGGCAAATGGTCATGAGAAAATGTATCCAGATGAGGGGAAACTGGCCTTGCCGTTGCAGTCATTATTTCTCCGAAATCATCAAAAACAGGTGGGCTATGCGATCGCCATTACGAAAACTACTTTAAACCTAAACTAATTTTTGGTAAAGAATTATTTATGATGTATGCTGACAACAACGACAAAGCAGCACCATAAAAAGGTCTGATTCGATACAAAATTAAGTATGCCCACTTTCGTCATTCTCGCGCAGGCGGGAATCCTTACCGACAAGTCTTAGCGCTGTAGCTGCGCTTGGCTTTTAGCTCCTTCCCCCAGGCAGGGGGAAGGTTGGGATGGGGGTCGAACGGTCAAAATTATCCTTGTTTTCATTTTGACCGCCACACCCCCATCCTAGCCTTCCCCCTCAGAAGGGGAAGGAACTTAATTCGGCAAGGTCGAACTTATGGGTAACTATTAGCGCCTGCGCGGGAATGACGTGAAACAAGAGAGACACAATGGATACAACCCTCCTGATAGAACATTGTTTGAATGGCTTACAGTTTGGCCTGATGTTGTTTTTGCTCGCGGCTGGCCTGACGCTTATTTTTGGCATCATGGATTTCATCAATCTGGCGCATGGCTCACTGTATATGGCAGGCGCGTACTTTGCCGCCAGCTTTACTGCCTGGACAGGCTCGTTCTGGCTCGGCTTGCTCTGTGCGATTATCGCCACTGCCCTGCTCGGTGCCATTCTTGAACGTCTCATTTTCAAGCACCTGTATCAAAGGGATCACCTGTCGCAGGTGCTGGCAACTTTTGCCCTGATCTTGATTTTTAATGAAAGCGCCAGAATGATCTGGGGCGCACAACCTTTGATGCTGAATGTGCCGGCACAACTGGCACAACCTGTCGAGTTATTGCCAGGATTTTTTTATTCCTCGTTCCGCCTCTTCATTATTTTCACAGGCTTCTTGGTGGCTGGCTCCTTGTATCTCATCGTGACCAAAACCCGCTTAGGCATGCTAGTACGCGCCGGTGCATCGAATCGTGAAATGGCCATCACCATGGGAGTGAATATCCAAATAATCTTTACCTTGCTATTTGCCTTCGGTGCAGCATTGTGTGCGCTGGCCGGGGCATTATTGGGATCGATACTTGCGGTGCAAGTCGGGATGGGAGAAAGCATCTTAATTTTAGCTTTCGTGGTGATCGTGATCGGCGGCATAGGCTCGATACGCGGCGCCCTGGTCGGCGCATTATTGGTGGGCGTGATCGACACACTTAGCCGCACCTTGTTACCGACGGTGTTGCGCGCCGTGATGCCAGTTGATATCGCCTCAAACGTCGGCCCGGCACTTGCCTCCATGTTGATCTACATGTTGATGGCCGCCGTACTGTTTTTCAAACCGCAGGGTCTTTTCCCTGCGCGAGGTTGATTCAATGGACATCCGTATGAACAGCACACTGCATCACCAAGTTTCTTTACGGCTTGCACTCACAATCGGCTTACTGCTTGTGAGCTTACCCGCAATAGCGACATGGCTAGGGCAAGAATATTACATAGGTTTTGTCAGCCGCTTGCTGATATTTGCATTAGTCGCCAGCAGCCTCAATTTAATCCTAGGGTTTGGCGGCATGGTCAGCCTTGGGCACGCCGCCTACTTTGGTTGCGGCGCGTATGTGGTCGGCATCTTGATGCAACATGGCGTGCAGTCGGCCTGGATCAGCTGGCCCATCGCCATGCTGATCGGTGGCGTGCTGGCACTAGTCATCGGCAGTATTTCCTTACGCACCAAGGGCGTGTACTTCATCATGATCACGCTGGCATTTGCGCAAATGCTGTATTTCTTGTTTATCTCCTTAAAAAATTATGGCGGTGACGATGGCCTCAATTTAGCGGCGCGCTCAACAATTAGCGGTGGCATAGACATGAGCCGGGATGATCAATTCTATTATGTTGTTTTAGGCGTGGTTTCACTTTTCCTGCTCCTGCTGTACCGCTTGATTAATTCACGCTTTGGCTGCGTGATTCAAGGCATCAAGGAAAACGAAGTGCGCATGGAAGCCATCGGGTTTCCGGTATTTCGCTATAAATTAACTTGCTTCACAATCGCTGGCGCCGTGGCTAGTTTGGGCGGAGCCTTACTGGCTAACCAGAATCAATTAGTCAGCCCGAATTTGCTGCATTGGACACAATCTGGCAGCTTGATGGTGATGGTCATACTTGGCGGCGCAGGCTCGCTATTTGGCGGCGTGATCGGCGCGATTGCGATGCTGACGCTGGAAGAAGTTTTGTCTGGCTACACCATCCATTGGCAGCTCTTTCTCGGGCTAATTCTCTTGTTGGTGGTGATGATCATGCCGAACGGACTAGCTAGCCTGTTTAAAAAATTCACCAAAGCAAAGCGCCAAACAGGAGTTGCGCCATGACGCTCTTGCAAATAAATGCCTTGACCAAACGCTACGGCGGCCTGATCGCGACCAAGTCCCTTTCGCTAGAGGTACAAGCGGGAGAAATACACGCCATCATCGGCCCAAACGGCGCAGGAAAGACCACGCTAATCCACCAGATCGCCGGCAGCTTGCAGCCCGATACTGGCCAGATCATTTTCGATGGCGTCGATATTACCAAGCTCGCCATGCACCAGCGCGTCAAGCTAGGCCTGGCACGTTCCTACCAAATCACCAATGTTTTTCAAGCGTTTACCGTACTGGATAATCTGGCGCTGGCAGTGCAGGCCAGAAGCGGAAATAGCATGCGCTTCTGGCGGCAGGGCAAGAATGAGCTTGCGCTGTTTGATGCTGCGACGAGCGTAGCGCAGCAGCTTGGCCTGAGCAATAAACTGCACAGCTTGGCCAGCAATTTATCTCATGGCGAACAGCGTCAGCTTGAATTAGGATTGGCCCTCGCCACGCAGCCAAAATTGCTCTTATTAGACGAACCTATGGCCGGCATGGGCAAGGATGAATCCGCAAACCTCAGCGAGCTGATTCAAAACCTGCGCGGAAAAATAACCGTGATCTTGATCGAGCACGATATGGACGCCGTATTCCGTCTGGCCGACCGCATCTCTGTCTTGGTCGCAGGCAGCATCATCGCCAGCGGCACGCCGGATTTCATACGCCAACATCCAGAGGTACGCAAAGCGTATTTGGGTGATGAAGTGAGTAACGACGCAAAACACTCAACAGCAGCAACAGCATGAACAATCTCCTCAACATTGAACAAATCGACACCTGCTACGGCAGCAGCCAGGTGCTATTCGGCCTGAGTCTCCAGATCAAAAAGGGGGAAGTCGCCACACTATTTGGCCGCAACGGCGTAGGAAAAACCACCACGCTGCGTTCGATACTCGGGCTCGAGAAAATCAGCCAGGGCAGCATAGAATTCATGGGCCAGCGCATCGATCAAATGAGTACCGATCGCATCGCACGCATGGGCATTGCCATCGTGCCCGAAGGCAGGCAAATCTTCCCGAACCTGACCGTGCAAGAAAACCTGATCGCCTTTGCCGCCAAGCGCAACCAAAGTACCGAACCATGGACGCTGCCGCGCATCTACCACTTGTTTCCGCGCCTGCAGGAAAGGGCAAGAAACATGGGCAACCAACTCTCCGGCGGTGAACAGCAAATGCTGGCTATCGGCCGAGCGCTAATGACCAATCCGCACCTGCTAATCATGGACGAAGCGACCGAAGGACTGTCACCGTTGATACGCGAAGAGATCTGGACCTGCCTAAAGCAACTCAGGCAACAAGGGCAAAGCATACTCATCATCGACAAATACGTAGAAAAACTCATCGCCCTGGCAGACCACCACACGATATTAGAACGCGGCCGCGTGGTCTGGAATGGCAGCAACACAGAACTGGCAAAAGCGCCGGAAATTTGGCAGCGATATGTGGGTGTGTGAAAAGGCCTTTAACGAATTCATTCCTGAATAGCGGCAATATCTGACTACACGTATTTTCGTCATTCCCGCGCAGGCGGGAATCCAGCGGCAACATCGTGCGAAGCACGCCAATATAGACGCTGGGCGAAATGAGCGAACGAGATTTCCGCATCCGCGAGAATGGCATTGGCTAGCATTTAAAACTTTGTATTTTTTCGCAAATTAATTTGTTCTGCATAAGAGCCTCGCGTAAGATGGGCGAATTCTTTTTCGACAATATATTCCCTTAATGCGCTCCCTTAAAAAAATAAAAAAATTCGACACTTCAGGCTGGGTCAGGCCAGAAGTATTCAACGTCACACCAAAT
>JAZJYB010000237.1:0-44268 GCA_040390685.1 Pseudomonadota bacterium
AGCTTCTTGTTGTGTTTTAACAATCGACTTCGTTGCGCCGCCAAGAACAGCCGTCGTCACCGCTGAAGAAATAAGAGCTAGGGCTTGCGCGGCATCCTTCGGAAACACACCCATCCATTGATGAAAAGAATCACCGCATTACAACTCGTGCAGGAGCAAGAAAATTGCCTGTATGCCCGCCGTTCGGTGTTTAAGCGAAAAGGTGGTTGCCTGTTAGTCACTGAAGTATTTTTGCCCGGGATCAGGCAATTGTAATCAGTAAAATTTTTGTAATTAGTAAGCACACGATAGAAAAGAAGCAGGCATGAATTTATTTTTTGAAGAATCTGGTGATTTTAAAGCGGGTAGCATGATGTCTCAGGCGGGCGAGGCGTATCAAGTCGAACTCGCCAGCGGCAAGCGTAGCAAAATCAAGGTCAAAGACGTTTTGTTGCAATTTACTTCGCCCGATCCAGTGAGCTTGATGGAGCAAGCCAAGGCCATGGCAGCTGAAATTGACCTAGCGTTTTTATGGGAAGTAGCCGGAGAAGAAGAGTTTGGTTTTGCCGAACTTGGCACAGAATATTTTGGTCACGCACCGCAGGCAGTCGAGGCGGCGGGCTTGATTTTGGCACTGCATACGGCACCGGTATATTTCTACAAAAAAGGTCGTGGCCGTTATAAAGCTGCGCCAGAAACATCCTTGAAAGCGGCACTAGCCGGGATTGAAAAGAAGAAACAACAAGCGATAATTCAGGCCAGCTATGTAGCGCAACTCAAGCAAAATCAATTGCCGGAACAGCTCAAAGCCATGGCTATGCAGCTTTTGTTTAAGCCAGAAAAAAACAGCATCGAGTACAAAGCACTGGTTGAAGCATGTGATGCCATGCAAACCTCGGCGCCAAGATTGATGTTGGCCAATGGCGGGCTGGCCAGTGCCAAGGACTTGCATCTGTCGAAATTTTTGTTCGAGAATTTCCCCAAGGGTTTGGCTTTTCCATCAGTGGCAATTCCGTCTTTGCCAGATAACCTGCCGGTTGCCAAGGTGCAGGCATTTTCTATCGATGACGTGACCACGACAGAAATTGACGACGCCTTTTCGGTGCTCAAACTGGCGGACAATACAGTCCAGGTTGGTATCCATATCGCAGCGCCGACTTTGGGCATCAAGCGTGGCGATGCGCTTGATATGATCGCCCGCTCACGCATGTCGACGGTGTATATGCCAGGCGATAAGATCACCATGTTGCCGGACGAACTGGTCGAGACATACACCTTGGGCGCGGGCCAGACCCGTCCTGCCTTGTCTCTGTATGTCACCTTAAATACCGAAGACTGGTCGGTCATTGCAACCGAGAGCAAAGTGGAGGCGGTGCCGATGTCGGCGAATTTACGCCATAACGACCTAGATGCTTTAGTGACTGAAGAAAATCTTGCGAGTGATGCTGGTGAATATCAGCACAAGGCGGATATCGCTGTCATCTGGCAATGGGCGCAAGTACTGGAAAAAGCGCGGATGGCAAAACGCGAGAGTTTTGGCTTGAAAGCAGAACAGACCAACCGGGTTGACTTTAATTTTTACGTCGAGGACGATGTCGTGTCCGTGGTGCGCCGCAAGCGCGGTGCGCCGCTGGATAAGATGGTCGCAGAGCTGATGATTTTCGCCAATAGCACCTGGGGTAAATTCATGGCCGATCACGGCATTCCTGGTATCTATCGTGCGCAGGGTGGTGGCTCCGGTGGCTGGGCGGCGAAGATGCAGGTGCGCATGGTGACGCACGCAGCACCACATCAGGGTTTGGGCGTGGATCAATATGCCTGGAGCACTTCACCCTTGCGCCGCTACACTGATCTGGTGAATCAATGGCAGATTATCGCCTGCATAGAAAATGGCATTACGGCGCCTTTAGTCGCGCCATTTAAACCCAAAGACGCCGAACTGTTCGCGATCGTTTCTGGTTTTGAGGCTGCCTATTCTGCCTATGCCGATTTCCAAAACAATATGGAGCGCTACTGGTGTTTGCGTTGGCTTGGGCAAGAAAATGCCCGTCAGGTCGACGCTGTAGTGCTGAAGGATGAAGTCTTGCGCCTGGTGGATATTCCTTTGATCATCCGGCTTCCAGGGATGCCGCAAGTGGCACGCGGCGCACATGTGAAACTCGATATTTTGCGCTGGGATGAAGTCGACTTGAGCGTAGAGGCGCGTTTGCTGGAAATGCTGACGACGCCGGTTGATGAGATTCCTGAGGAAGAACTTGATGAACTTGAAGCGGAAAATAATGATGTAAATACGCCAGTCGAGAACGCTGAGGAAGTGAGTGTTGACGACGCAGAAGAAATACCCGATGCTGATAATGGTGCGCCTAATCAAACGCTGAATTAAGTACTTAAGCAAGCGCCGAATAAATGATTCATTTCCCCTAAAAAATTTGTGAAATCCATCTTTGATAATTTGATATTAAGCACGGCCATCGCTATTTCCGTGATGCTGCACGGGATCGTCTTGTTACTGCATTTTGTAGCACCGAGAACGGTAGAGACGCCCGCTGCTGACCCTGGGCTGGAAGTGATTTTGGTGAATGCCAAGCACGATAAAAAACCGCTCAAGGCACAGGCGCTGGCTCAGGCCGATCTGGATGGCGGCGGGGCAAATGATGAGGGGCGATCCAAGTCACCATTGCCAGATATGCGCAAGACAGAAAATGGCGAAAACATCACGGTCGCCAAAAAGAAAATCGAGGTACTCGAAGAGCATCAAAGAAAACTGATGGATCAGTTCCGCAATAAGACAGCTTTTTCCTCACAGCAAACTAACGAGAAAAATCAATTCGACGAGAATCAACCGAATAGCAATGGGCAAGATCGCAATGACAGCAATCAGGCGCTAGCACGCATGGCGGCAGAAATTTCTCAAACGATAGAGGATCAAAATAAGCGTCCGCGCAAAACCTTCATCACGCCAAGCACGCAGGCGGTGGGTTACGCCATGTATTACAAATCGCTGCAAAAGCGTGTGGAAGATATAGGGACGCTCAATTTTCCACAAAAAGACGGCAAGAAACTGTATGGCGAGTTGATCGTGTATATCCCGATTTTTCAGGATGGCACTATCTACGAAAAAGATGGCGGGCCCAAAGTCGAGAAATCATCAGGCAACAAGGCCCTGGATGCAGCCGCTTTGCGCATCGTCCGGCGCGCCGCACCTTTCGGAAAATTCCCGCCGAATATGCGTTCGACCGATAAAGACGATTTGTGGATCGTGATTACCCGCTTCAAATTTACCCGTGACCAATTGTTAGAAACAGAATTGCGGACCGGAAAATGAGTGACTCTGCAAAAATTGATCAGTACCTGGTGATAGGCAATCCGGTGGCGCATAGCAAGTCACCGGCGATCCATGCGCAATTTGCCGCGCAAACCGCGCAGCAAATGACTTATCAACGGTTATTGGCACCACTCGATGGCTTTGCCGCGAGTGTGCAGGCTTTCAGACAAGCCGGTGGCAAGGGTGCAAATGTCACGGTGCCGTTTAAGCTGGAAGCCTATGCGATAGCGACGCATCTGACCGCGCGCGCCAAGGCGGCGGGCGCAGTGAATACCTTGAAGTTTGAAGGCGAACAAATTTTAGGCGACAACACCGATGGCATCGGCCTGGTGGCAGACATCATCCGTAATGCCGGCGTAAGCTTCCAACATAAACGTGTTTTGCTGTTAGGTGCAGGTGGCGCAGCGCGCGGTGTCTTGATGCCGTTATTGTTGGAACAGCCGAGTGAGCTGGTGATCGCCAATCGGACATCAAGCAAGGCACAGCAACTAGTGGAACTGGCGCACAGCCACGGCGTGGATACGGTAACCGTGAGTGCCTGTGATTGGGCGCAATTGAGCGGCGAGTTCGACCTCATCATCAACGCCACTTCGGCCAGCCTGTCGGATCAAGTACCGCCCGTATCACCGGCTTTATTTAGCGCAAAGACCTTAGCCTACGACATGATGTATGGTGCAGCGCCAACCACATTTTTACGCTTTGCCGATAACGCCGGAGCGCAGACTCGTGATGGTTTGGGGATGTTGGTCGAGCAAGCTGCCGAAGCGTTTTATTTATGGCGCGGAGTGCGGCCAGAGACAACGCTGGTATTGAAGGCCTTACGGCAGTCACTTGAACTGGGGGAGTAATGAAACGCATAATTTTATGGATCATTTTCTTGCCGGTCTTATTATTTTTGCTGTTGCAGCTGTATTTTTTTGTGCAGATTTGCTGGTGGGTTAAATTCAACCCTAGCTCGACCAGTTTCATGCGCCATCAGTTAGAAGTCTTGCAGGGAAAAAATCCGAAGGCGCAATTGCAACATAAGTGGGTGCCGTATGATCGCATCTCAAATAATTTGAAACGCGCCGTGATCAGCTCGGAAGATGACGGCTTTTCTGAGCACGAGGGCGTGGATTGGGATGCCATGCAAAAAGCCTTTGAGAAAAATAAGAAAAAAGGCAAAGTGGTTTCCGGCGGCTCTACCATCACGCAACAATTGGCCAAAAATCTTTTTCTCTCGGGCGAGCGCAGCTATTACCGCAAAGGCCAGGAACTGATCATTACCTACATGCTGGAACTCTGCATGGACAAGGAAAGAATCTTTGAGATTTACCTGAACTCGGTTGAATGGGGTGTCGGTATTTTTGGTGCGGAAGCGGCGTCGAAACATTATTTCGGTATCAGCGCTGCGGCCCTGGCGCCCGCACAAGCGGCCAGGCTCGCGGTGATGTTGCCCAAGCCTAGATTCTTCGACAAGAAGCCTGATTCGGCGTATCTGCAAAAGCGTACAGAGATTATTTTGCGTCGTATGAATTCTGCTGAATTGCCGTGAAAATACAGTGCGCAAAACACAGGCAGGGCGGGGCGATCAATTTAGCCTTTGTTGCGCTATTGATGATGGCCCTGAGTTTGGCGGCGTTTTCCCTGCTGTATTACATGCGCTACGGTCATGTGCCGTTGCAAGACGTATGGCAGCGCTGGAGTAAATCTGCTGATGCAGTTCTATCTGGGCGAGCTGTCACAGTTGATGAAGGCATATTGCGTTGCACTGTCAAAGGCAAAGTTGTTTTTTCTGATGTGGATTGCAGCGAGAGTAACCCGACTACCCGGACTGTTAAACTAGTCGACAATAAAGGTGGCGAGCCACCGAAGGCATCCGCTGCCGGCCAAGCGCATGGCTCAGTTCAAGCCTCGGTTCAAGCTTCTAATGAAGTCGATGTGAAGTCGCAGATGATAGATAAAGCAGTCAAATAATTGTTTGAAATTTTTAATCGGATTTACCATGATTAATGTATTCGTTCTACATAATGGCCGCCTGAGCCAAATCAATATCGAGAATCGCGAAGATCTCGAAAACACTTTGCCGATCTGGGTAGACCTGACCGACCCGAACGAAGAAGAGCGCGAGTGGGTAAAAAGTATTTATGGCGTGACGCTACCCGGTGAAGATGAGGTCAAGGATATCGAGGCCTCGGCCCGTTACTACGAAGCGGATAACGGCGACCTGCATCTGCGCACGGATTTTCTGATCGATGATGACGACGAGCCGGCCCGCACAGTCACCGTGGCGTTTATCTTGGCACGCGATATTCTATTCTCGGTACACACGCTGGATCTCCCGGTATTTCGCCTGGTGCGCATGCGCGCGCGTTCACGCCCCGGTTCTATCGCCGATTACAAAGATGTCCTGATGGATCTGTATGCAACCGATGCAGAATATTCAGCCGATGCCCTCGAAGGTATTTATCAAAACCTGGAAAGCGTCAGCCGTGCCGTCTTGCAAGAAAATTTCTCAGATCAGGACGCCGCAGTCGCGCTGAATGCCATCGCGCAAGAGGAAGATTTGAACGGCAGAATCCGCCGCAATATGATGGACACGCGTCGCGCAGTCAGCTTTTTGATGCGTGGCCGCCTGTTAAATGCCGAGCAGTTTGAAGAGGCGCGGCAGATTTTGCGCGATATCGAATCGCTCGATGGCCACACCTCGTTCCTGTTCGATAAGATCAACTTCCTGATGGACGCCACGGTCGGTTTTATTAACATCAACCAGAATAAGATCATCAAGATTTTCTCGGTGGCCTCGGTCGCCTTCCTGCCACCAACCCTGATCGCCAGCATTTACGGCATGAACTTCAAGGGCTGGTTCCCGGAACTGGATTGGTCGCTAGGCTACCCGTTTGCGCTGGCGCTGATGCTGGCTTCGGCAATCACGCCATTCTGGTACTTCAGGCGGCGTGGCTGGTTGAAGTAGTTTTTCAAGCTACTCAAGCTACATCAAGCATAAAATGCCCGGCCAACCGCTGGCCCGGTGATGCCGTCTATTCCTAAAGTCTCCAGGGTTTTCAATTCTGCGTTTGAGTTAACGCCTTCGGAGTATACCTGTAAGCCCATGCGGTGAACTATTCCAGCTACGCCTTTGATGAAAGCCTGATTACCTTCATCTAGCTCGATGTTGCGAATGAAGCCGGCATCGATTTTGACGTAGTCGAGTTTCAAATCATAGATCAGCTTCATCTTTTCAAATTGTCGGCCGAAGTGCTCTATACCCAATTTGCAACCTGAGTTGCCGATGTTTTGATGGAAGGCGCGGAAGGCATCGAGATTGTTGAAGGCGCCGTTTTCCGGTACTTCCAGACACAAGCGCGCACTGGCCGCGGGGCGCGATAACAACAGCGCAGCGAGTCGCTCCCTGAAATCGACATTGTGTATGGATTGCGCCGAGAGATTCACGGCGACGTCGTCCCCACTATTGTCACGACCTAACTCGTCGAGCGCCAATTCGACTGCGGCGAGATCTAGCTTATCGGTTAAGCCCAGGCGTTCTGCGATTGGCCAGAAGCGCCCCGCCGGAAACCACTCGTCGTCAAACATCAGGCGCAAGGCGGATTCGCGATGCAATAATTTTCCCTTGAAATCAGTCACGGGGAACAGCGCCAACTTGACACCCTTGTGTTCTAAGGCCTTATGGATAAGCGCGGCCCATTCTTCATTGCTTCTTGGCGCATCCTGGATATTCAGTGGCGCCGTTCTACGCAAGTCACTGACGCCGGCAGACTCGGCACTTGCCACTGCAGCGTCTACCTGCGACAACAGGGCACTCGTGGTCGAGCCGTAGGCAAATTCGCCAAAGCCAATAAACACTGCTGCCGCAACATTCTCGATTGGTGCCAGCATGGCCACAATGGCGGTTAAAAGCGATTGCGCGATTGCTTCAGAATTGACTTGTCGCGACATAAACGCAAAGTCAGTGCCATTCAATCTGGCGGCCAAAGCATCCGGCGATTTACTTTCTTGCGATAGCAGCAAGGCACCGATTTCTTTCAATAAGTCGTCCGCCTTGTTTCGGCCAATCTGCCGGTTAATGTCACCCAGACGGGATATGCGCAGAATGATGAGGCTACCCGGCACTGCATCTTCTTCCTCCAGCGCTACCTGTAGCTGCCCCATAAAGTGGCTACGATTTGCCAGCCCGGTCAGCGGGTCGGTGTTGGCTTGTTTGCGTAATGTTTCGAGTCTTTCGGTTTCTTCGGCAAACATGGATTTTAATAAAATCACCGTTGAATTCATCGCGGTGGAGAGTTGCCGTAGTTCGGGTACGTTTGGTTCTGGCGTGACGATAAAGCGCCGCTCGCTCATTCCTTTGGCTTGCTCAATCACGGCGTGCAATGGTCGCTTCAAGCGACGTAAAATAAGCGTGCCGAGATAGCCCGCAATGAGACCGGAAAGCGCCATCGTGGCAATCATTTCAAGGGTTGAATCCCATAAGGTTTGGTAGGCGGAGCCGCTTTGTGTCACCAGTGAGACTGTGCCGAGTTGGGTCCAGCTGTTGCTGATCTGGGCCAGACCAGGCGTCGAGTGGATCGGTAAACTATGTATGAACCAGGAAGGGACATTGGTTTTTTCGTCAGGGGCGACTCGTTCAACAATTTTTTTTCCTGCGGGGTCGGTCACTAGTATGGAGGCATAATGCCCGCCGTCAAACAAGGCTGCAATCACCAGCTCGAGTTCAACCGGGTCAATATTTTTTTGGCTCAGTGACAGGGCGAGCACGGTCGCATTGTCGGCATTTTTCATGCGCAATTGTTCTTTGAGATAGGTTCTTGAACTGAGTGTGGATGCCAGCAGGCTGCCTATCAGGGCGAGCAAGGTGCTGAGTATGATGGCAAGCCACAGTTGGCGGTACATGGACATGGTGCTTCCTTTTATTTCTTAAGATTTTTAAGTCTAAAATTTCTGAATATAAAAAATGCTTGCTGTTCAACGGCGGCTGAAAACTCCCTCGCCCGCTTGCGGGAGAGGGCAGGGGTGAGGGTGGTTGAATAACGCTGGCATTCAATTGTCTGATGCGCTTAACAGCATGACAAATCAAGCATTGTGCCAACTTGAACTACCCTCATCCCAACCCATTTCATCCCAACTCGCCGCCCGCGGGAGAAGGGCTTTACATACCATCCTGCATAGTTTCCAAATTTAATCAAAACCCTCACGCCGGGCGCGTTCCAGCAGATCTTGCCAGCGCGAGAGTCTGCTGGTTCCGCCTGTGCCCAGTGTTGCCGTGGCAGCAGTTCCCGCAAATACTCCCTGGCTATTAAAACTAAAAATAGGCGATAGGTCCGGCCGCTTTGATGCTGGACGTATCTCTGAAATTAAGTTGTCCAGCACCTGCGGTTCGGCATTGCCTGGTGGGTAGTAGGCCAGCACCATATGTGCTTGCTGAATTTTGCTGCTCGGCCCGCCTATGCGCGCCTTGACATAAATCAGGCGCAATTGACTGTCCGGGATATTCAAATTGCGCAAGGCAAAATATTTTGCGATGACGTAGTCTTCGCAATCTGCTTTGCCTTTGGAGAGACTTTCCATCGGGGTGGCCCAATAATCTGGTACTCCCCAGATTTCCTGGTCTTCAAAGTAGATCAATTTTCGATTAAAGAAATCATTCACTTTCTGCAGACGCATTTCTATAGACTCGTCTGCAGGAGTTTGCATCAAGAGATTCCACTCATTAAATGCACCTTGATTGCCACCCAGCGCGCGAAATGCTAGCTGCAGCCGGTTCAGGTCCAGCGCGTTTCCGGGAATGAGTGCGACTACCGTCAGCAGCATCAATGCCAGCTTGGTGATCCGTTGGAAAAGTCGTGGTTTAGGCAACAAATTGTTGGGCTTATTTTTATGAAGAATGGTGTCGAGAGCTGTTTTTGGCTATAGTTCAGTTAGCGTTTTTGCTGCAAAAAGCGCATCAGAAATTCACCAAAATTCTGTAGGTTTTTGCTCGAGATAATCTTGATGGTATCGTTTTGCGTATGCCATTCGCTAAGATTAGTCCAGTCTATGATATGCAGCACGGGCACGCCTTTTTGCAGAAAAGGAACATGGTCGTCTTCTATCATCAGGTTGGGTGCGGAGATGTTGGTATTGCCCGCCAGGCTCAACATTTTTTGACTCATTTGCGCTTGCGAACCTGCGGTGATGAAGAGGTTTTGGTTCTTATGCCCGACCATGTCGATCACCAGGGCGAGTTTAATTGGCAGTCCTTGAAAGACCGGGCCCTCGAATTTTTTTTCTATGCCTTCAGCGAAGGCGCGTGAACCGTAAAGATTGTCTTGGATTCCCAGGATAGTCTTGCCGTCGTTCCACTCCGGCAGATTGGTTTCCTCACCGTCAAAAAACGCCAGCACCAGGGTGCAATCAAGGTATCTGCCGCCCTTTTTTTCTGCGGTGAGTTCTTGTTGTCTATCTTGTTGCCTGAGATGACTAATCACGCGTGCCAGTTCTTGCATCACTACTGTTGAAGAGCCGCCATCGTTGGCGCCGACGAAATTGATATTTCTAAAAAATTTACTGTCGTAATGTCCGCCGATGATGATGCTGCAACGATCGCTGCCGTGCGATGTGGCGACGATATTTTCGCCAAAAATTTCTTGAGTCAGCGCGACGTCTTTTTCATTGCCGCCGAATTGTTGCGCCGACATTCTTGGGATGACAGTCTTGAATTTAACAAGCTGCGTGTCCCAGCCCGACTTGAGCAATCCCGCCTTAATATCGAGCGCAAGCGACTTCTGGGCGGCGCTGCCGATAGGGTGGGGCGCCTTTACGAAACGCTGCATATCGTGTTCAAGATGCGCGACAGAAAACTTTGGCTCTTCCGTAGCGAGACTGCTTGCCTGGGCAAAGGGTGAAACCAGTGCTGCCAAAAGAAAAAGAACTGGCACAAATGCCATAAGATCTCCTGCCAATAAGAAAATAAGGGAAATAAAGCGTTAAATCTGGCGTGCTGCAAGCAAACTTCAGAGTCGAAGTATTCCTCAATTTTGCCTGAATCACAAGCGCCATGCTTCTTATGATAGGGCGATTGCATGAAGCTAAGGCATAGGCCACGAAAAATCATGTCCTTTATCCCCCAAACGAACTAGACAAAATTGGCTTGGCGGCGAATAGTAAGTTCGCGTAGCGGCGGCCATAATGAATCTATGGAAACTCCTGCACCCACTTGCGATTTGCCCGTTATACCAGCTGCGCCAGCACTGATTGACCGCTTTGGCCGCCGTGTCAGCTATCTGCGCCTGTCGGTGACCGACCGTTGTGATCTGCGTTGCAGCTATTGCATCCCTAAGGGTTTCTCTGGTTTTGAAGAGCCGGAAAACTGGCTACGTTTCGATGAGATCGAGAGGGTAGTCGCGGCCTTTGCCCGCTTGGGCGTGTCGCGTTTGCGCATGACGGGCGGCGAGCCACTCTTGCGCCGTCATTTGCCGCAACTGGTGACGCAATTGGCCAGCTTGCCAGGCTTGCAGGATATCTCCTTGTCGACCAATGCGACCCAACTGCACAAGCATGCCGTGGCCTTGCACAAGGCTGGGGTGAGCCGCATCAATGTCAGCCTCGATAGTCTGGACAAAGCCTGCATGGAACAGATCACCGGGCGCGATAGTTATGCCAGCATCATCGCAGGTTTGCAGGCCGGCAAGCAAGCCGGTTTTGCGCCGATCAAAGTGAACATGGTGCTGATGCGCGGAGTGAATGATCATGAAGTCATGCGCATGGCGCAATATTGTTTCGACGAAGGTTTTATACTTCGTTTAATCGAAGCCATGCCCATGGGCGATACCGGCCGCAATAGCCAATACATGGATGTCGGCCCGCTGCGCGAGCAACTGGTGCGTGAATTTAATCTGCTGCCAGCGGCGGCTGAACTCGGCGGTGGTCCGGCACGTTATTGGAGCACGCCAGATGGCAAGGGCACTATCGGTTTTATCTCGCCGATCAGCCAGCATTTTTGCGCCACCTGTAATCGGGTGCGGCTCTCGGTCGATGGCACTTTGTATATGTGTCTGGGGCAGGATGAAAAATTTGAACTGAGACCTTTGCTGCGTGCCGGTGTCAGCGATGCTGAACTCGAGGCCGCTATCCGCACAGCGATAGAACTCAAGCCAGAGCGTCACGAATTCAAGGAAAACCGGCACAAAATTATCCGCTTCATGTCGCAGACCGGTGGCTGACATGACGATCCATAACATCTCGCATTTCATCGAGGGATTTCAGCGCTTTCAAAGCAAATATTTTGATGGTGCATCGAACCTGTACGACAAACTGAATAACGGGCAAAAACCCACGACCTTGTTGATCGGCTGCTGCGATTCGCGGGTTGATCCAGCACTGTTGCTCGATTGTGATCCTGGTGATATTTTCGTGATCCGTAACGTCGCCAATCTGGTGCCGCCTTGCAATCAGGCCAGCAATCAACAGGGCGTCAGTGCCGCGATCCAATATGCGATCGAGGCGCTGAATGTGAAACGCGTGATTATCATGGGGCATGAAAAATGCGGTGGCATCCGTGCCTTGATGCAAGGCTACACGCCTAGCCCTCAATTAGATTTTATTGGCCGCTGGATGAAAATAGTCGAGCCGGTCAAGCAACAGGTATTGCACCAACTTGTAAGTTGTACTGCCGACGAACAAAACCGCGCCTGTGAGCTCGGCGCCATCATTTTGTCATTGAATAATTTGCGCAGTTTTCCCTGGGTGGCGGAGCGCGAAGCACGTGGCGAGTTGGCCTTACATGGCTGGTATTTTGATATGGGTAACGGCGCCTTGCTGGCGTATTCAGAACGTTCCGATACGTTTTTGCCCATGGTTTGTCCTTTAGGGATTGCGCATCATCAATAGTCTAAGGACTTACGTAAAATCGCCCCAGCGTTGTTGCACTCGCCTCGCCGTACTAAAGTACTGTCTTCGGCGGTGCGCCTAGCTGGAACGGTTTTACGTAAGTCCTAAATAGCCAGCTCTTGACTTTAGACAACGTAGACTCGTCTAGAAAGCGGCTACACTGTCAGTAACACTAACCCGTGATCTGCATGCCATGAATACCACTCAAGAACTCCCCATAGGCAAGCGACTCACTTTTCGCATTCTGCTTACGACATTGGTTGGCCTGGCGCTCACCTTAATGGCGATTGGCTATACCCTGTTACTGTCGTGGCAACTCGAGGGTGGCGCTGCCGCCATCAATGAAGCCGGTAGTTTGCGCGTGCGCTCGTACCGCCTGGCGGTGGTGATGGAACATGTCAGCAGCACCACGGCAGAAGAAGAGCTGCTGCAATTTAATAGCACCTTAAATGATCTGCAACAGGGCGATGCGAAACGGCCGCTATTTTTGCCAACCACCAAGCCGATTCGTGAACAAATGCGCGTTGTGCAAAACGACTGGGCACAGCGCATGCAGATTCTTGCCAGGCAAACTCTGCAAGAAACCGAAGCCAGCCGCAAGCAGCAAGCCTTGCATCTATATACCAAAGCTTTGCCAGAGTTCGTCGACAATATCAATAAACTCGTCTCGCTGGTCGAGGTCGAGTTATCAGAAAAAACGGCCTGGTTAAGACTCTGCCAGACCGCCCTCATCTTCATGTCTTTGGCTGCCAGTGTTACTTTGCTGTATTTATTGTATTTATGGATCGTCGGCCCCGTCACTCGCATGCAGGCAGGTATAGCAAGTATGACCAAAGATGATTTAAGCGTGCGCTTACCGATAGAAAGTGACGATGAATTTGGCGTGTTGGCGCAAGGTTTCAATAAAATGGCCGATCGCGTACAGACTGTGCACCGTACCCTGGAAGAGCGTGTGCATCAAAAAACGGCCAAGCTACAGGCGCAAAATAACGAGATGAGCACCTTGTATGAAGTCGCTGGCTACCTGGCCGGGCCGCATGCAATTGAAGAATTGTGCCGCGGCTTTTTGCATCGCATCATGCAACGCATAGGTGCTGATGGCGGCACCGTGCGCATACTCGATAATCACAGCGACAATCTGCATATTACCGTGCATGAAGGGCTGTCAGAAAAAATGGTCGAGGAAGAGCACTGCATTAAAACCGATGATTGTTTATGTGGTGCTGCAGTCAGTCAGGGGATTATTGTCGTCAGAGATTTTCGTCAGATGAACACGCAAAAACGTTATCGTTGTCAGGAAGAAGGTTTTTTCTCAATCGCGATTTTTCAGATACTCGCGCGTGAACATGTCGTCGGTAGTTTCTCTTTGCATTTCACCAATGAGCGAACGATTAGCAGTGAAGAACGTCGACTGCTGGAAACTTTAGGCAAGAACCTGGGCGTGTCGATAGAGAATCAAAGGCTTATCGCCAAAGAAAAAGAATTCGCTGTCTCGCAAGAGCGCAATTTGTTGGCGCAAGGCCTGCATGACAGCATAGCGCAAGGACTCAATTTTTTGAATCTGCAAGTGCAAATGCTGGAAGACTCGCTAGCGCGCAAAGACATTACTGAAATCAACGACATCGCGCCCTTGTTACGGGCTGGTGTACAGGAAAGTTATGAAGACGTGCGCGAGTTATTGCTCAACTTCAGGACTCGCTTGCAAGACAGCAATCTGGAATCGGAAATGCGCAACGTGGTGAGTAAATTTCAGCGTCAGACTGGCGTGCATGGAACCATAGAATTTGTCGGCAGTGGCGCGCCGATTGCGCCGGAGCAGCAATTGCAAGTCCTATTTATTTTGCAGGAAGCCCTCTCCAATGTACGCAAGCATGCACAGGCCAGCGAAGTCAAAGTCAGGGTAGAAAATGAGCGTGATTTTAAACTGATGATTGCCGATGACGGGCTAGGATTTTCTATGGATGACGTCAAGGAAAAAGGCGAGGCCCATGTCGGCCTGCACATCATGCAAGAGCGTGCCGAGCGCTTGTCGGCAAAGTTGGAGATACAAAGTGCACCCGGCGAAGGGACCAAGATTGTTTTACACTTACTGCGACAAGAGCGCATGGTTGCGTAATTCTTTACGCAAACACCTTATCAATAATAATGCTCAGGAAAGACCGCAATGACAATAAAAATCTTATTGGTTGACGACCATACGCTGTTTCGTAGCGGCATGAAATTGCTGTTGCAACGCAACCCGGAATTCGAAATAGTCGGTGAGGCTGCTGATGGTTTGGAAGGCGTTAAACGGGCGAAACAATTGCGCCCGGATGTGGTCTTGATGGACCTGAATATGGCTGGCCTTTCTGGCCTGGAAGCGATGCAACTGATCGTGGAAGATATGCCAGAAGTAGCCGTCTTAATGTTGACGGTATCTGAAGAAGCTGAAGACCTCAGCACTGCCTTAAAAAACGGTGCGCGTGGCTATTTACTCAAAAACATAGAAGCGGATTACCTCACTCTAGCGATTAAACGTGCCGCCGCCGGCGAGTCCGTGATTGCAGAATCCATGACCGCAAAATTGATCATGCAATTTAGAAACGGCATGAACCCTGCCGTATCGACAGAGAAAGAAAAACTCACGCCAAGAGAACGTGAAACCATGGTGTGTGTGGCGCGTGGCGAGAGCAATAAAGAGATCGCCAGAAACCTGAATGTGGCCGAGAGCACCGTGAAAATTCATGTGCAAAATATTCTCAAAAAACTCAACCTCAGCAGCCGCGTGCAAATCGCCGTATATGCGGTGGAACGTGGTTTGGATAAGTAGTCTGGAATCCCGCCAGCACGTTAACTTTATCGATAAATTTGCTAAGTTCCGTAGTGTTTGAAGATTGCTGGTCGGTGGTAGACCGACAGCTACTTGCTTTTCTTTGCTTCGCCAAAGAATAAGTAAGCAAAAGAAAGGCGACCGCAGACTTGCCCTTCGGGTTTCCGTTTATGTGCCGCAAAAAATGGAAAATGAACGAAACTCGCTACGCTCAGACAACGTTCATTTTTGATCCATTTTCTGCAGCACACAAACGGCTGCGTCTCAAGCGGAATTCAATGTCAACGACAAAGTCAAAACCAACATGATCGCCATTAGATGAAGATGCGCAAATAATTTGTAATGCCGCGTCATTTCTTTCCTCTTACTCGGGGGGAAAGAGCTAAAAGCAAAGTACAACAACGATTAACGCCTGCACGAGAATGAGTAACATTTTTTCACGGAAATGTTGGCCAGGAACAATGTCGAATTGCGTCAGGTTTCTGCTAAAAAAACAGGCAAAAACCATTTTTTTACCTGTTCTTTTGAACTACACTGATCTAACAGATATTCACTTCAGTGCGCTTATCATGGCATGCATGGAATGTACGGCAGAGCGTTGGTGGTAGGGGGTAACATGGATGAGCGGACCATGATTTCTAAGGCTGCAGACGAGGCGGCTTCGCGCCAGATGGCTGAGTCTTTCTTTCGGGAAAAACTTGAAGAGTCACCGCAATTACTCAATGCCGTATCGGAAGAAAGCAGGCGGCCGATGCTCCATGCGCTACAAATGCGGCAAATCGAACTGACCGCGCAAATCGAAGCACTGAAAATGGCAGAAGAAAAATTGCAGCTTTCTGCCAATGTTTTCCGCTATGCCCGTGAAGCAATCATGATCACCTCGGTGGAGGGATCTATCCTCGATGTGAATGACGCCTTCCAACGTATTACCGGATATACCCGGGCTGAGGCAATTGGGAAAAGTACCCGCCTACTCAGTTCCGGGCGCCACGAAAAAGCCTTTTTTTCCAAGCTCTGGTCAGAACTTACCCAGCATGGATACTGGAGTGGTGAAATTTGCATCCGGCGTAAAGACGGTGAACTGTTCTTTACCATGCAATCTATCAGTAGCATATTTGATGACGATGGCAAGGCCTCGCAGTACGTCGTGTTGATGTCTGATATTTCATTGAATATGGCAAAAAAAAGTGAGCTTGAACGGATGGCGCATTTTGATCAGCTCACTGGCTTACCGAATCGTACTTTGTTGATGGATAGGTTGCACCATGGTCTAGTGTATGCGCAGCGTAACAAGAAAATTTCGGCGATTATTTTTCTCGATCTGGATGGCTTCAAGGCGATCAATGACCAGCATGGCCATGAGGCCGGCGATCAAGTGCTAGTGACAGTCGCGACCCGCATGAATCATGTCTTGCGCGAGGGTGATACTTTGGCGCGCCTGGGGGGCGATGAATTTGTCGTGGTCCTCATCAATCTTGAGCAGCGGGCCAACAGTTTTCCTATCTTGAACCGGCTGCTGGCCGCCGCGGCCAAAGCGGTGCAATTTGGCGATCTGACGTTGCAAGTGTCGGCCAGTCTGGGTGTCAGTTTTTATCCGCAACAAGACGAGATCGATAAAGATCAATTGCTACGCCAGGCCGATCAAGCCATGTATCAAGCTAAGCTAGCGGGAAAAAACCGTTACCATATCTTTGATGCAGAGCATGACCGTAGTGCGCGCGGTCATAGCGAGAGCATAGAATATATCCGGCTAGCTTTAGAGCGGGATGAATTTGTTTTGCATTACCAGCCCAAAGTGAACATGCGTACTGGCGCGGTCATTGGTGCCGAAGCCTTGATACGCTGGCAGCACCCCAGACATGGTCTGGTTGCGCCAGCGGTGTTTTTGCCGGTCGTTGAAAATCATCCGCTGGCGCTGTCCATCGGTGAATGGGTCATCGAGAGCGCTTTAAGCCAGCTGGAAATCTGGCATGCGATGGGTCTGGCTATTCCTATCAGCGTGAATGTGGGCGCGCAGCAGTTACTCAAAGAGAATTTTTCAGAGCGTCTGGGTGAAATGCTCGCCAGGCATCCACAGATTAAGCCAAGCTGTCTGGAGCTTGAGGTCTTGGAGACCAGTGCGCTGGAAGATATGGCGCGCGTCTCAGGCGTGATCGAGGCTTGCCTGGCACATGGCGTATTGTTTTCTCTGGATGATTTTGGTGCCGGTTATTCGTCGCTGACTTACCTCAAGCGGCTACCTGTGGCAATGCTAAAGATAGACCAGAGTTTTGTGCACAATATGCTGGAAGACCCGGACGATCTGGCGATACTTGACGCCGTGATCGGCCTCACCAGCGCTTTCAGGCGGGATGTCATCGCCGAAGGGGTTGAGACGGTAGAGCACGCCAGGATGTTGCTGCAACTCGGTTGCGAGCTAGGCCAGGGTTACGGGATCGCGCGTCCTATGGCCGCGCAGCTAATGCCGCAATGGGCCAGTAGCTGGCAGCCAGATCCGCGCTGGCGCAGCATACCCAAGCTCAGGCGTGATCAACTCGCTTTGCTGTTTGTCTGTGTTGAACAACGTGCCTGGATGAAGGCGATTACTCTTCACCTCCTGGATAATCTCAAAGAAGATCGCAAGGCTGAGTTCAATAAGTCGCCTCTGGAAAATCAGCAAAATCAGCACAGTCAGCACAATCAGCATGGCTATTTTGCCGCATGGGAGAAAAATCAAGCGCAACTTCAGCATGACGGGAATACCGCTTACCTTGAAATCATCCGCCTGCATCAAGAAATGCTGGCAGCAGCGAGCGACTTATCTCGCTTAAAGTCAGAAGGATCGCAAGCCGAAATGAATGCGGGCTTACATCAATTCCAGCAAATGGGGCAGGCTTTCTTTGCGCAAATGGACCAGATATTTGCAGTATGATGGTGGCGAGCGCTTTCTTGCAGTTAATCTCGTGCTGCCATATTCATCATTCAATATCAACGGAAAATCTGCCCTATGCCTGAGCGAGCCAAGATATTAGTCGTTGACGACAACCCGAATAATCTACAGGTGCTGATCAATATTTTAGAACGGCATTCCTATGAAATCAGGCCGGCCTTGTCGGGCGAGATTGCCTTGGCAGCGATCGATACTTTTATCCCCGACCTGATTTTGCTCGATATCAACATGGGCGGCATTAACGGCTATGAGGCATGTCGGAGGCTCAAGGCCAACGAGCGTACTCAAGACATACCGGTCATCTTTATCAGTGCCTTGCACAGTACTGAAGATAAACTCATGGCGTTTCAGGTTGGTGGTGTGGATTTTGTGACTAAGCCATTTCAGGTTGAAGAAGTGCTGGCCAGAGTGAATACCCATATCGAGTTAAACCGCACCAAGCGGGCACTGAAAAATCTGCTCGATCAACGCACCCATGAACTCACACAAAACAAAGAAAATCTGGTCGAGAGTAAACAGCGCCTGAAAAAACTCATCGAGTCGGCGATGGATGCCATCATCACTTTGGATGAATCCCTGTGTGTGGTGCTGTATAACTCGGCCGCGGCAACACTGTTTGGTGTGCCCGAGAAAGAGGCGATCGGCATGGCGATAGATCGCTTTATGCCGCAACGTTTCCGCGCGGCGCATTCCGGGCATGTACATACCTTTGGCATGGCCGGAGAAACCTCGCGCGCGATGGGGCGCCTCGGCGAATTGATGGGCTTGCGGGCCAACGGCGAAGAGTTTGCGATTGAGGCTTCGATCTCGCAATTTGATGTGGAGGGCGAGAAGCAATACACCATCATCATGCGCGATATTTCTGATCGCAGACGGATAGAAAGCGCGCTGCAAACCTCGCTGGCCGAAAAAACCGGGCTGCTCAATGAGGTGCATCATCGCGTCAAAAATAATTTACAGGTCATCACCAGTTTGCTCAGGCTAGAGGCTGGCCGCAGCGATCATGCAGATACCAGGGCAGTCTTGACAGAAATGCAGGCGCGCATCCGTGCCATGGCTTTGCTGCACGAGTCACTGTATCGCTCAGGTATTTTTGCCTCGGTTGATCTTGGCGCCTACCTGCAGCAGGTGGTCAGCCAGGCTTTTCGCGCGCAATTAAGCCGGGCCGGTGTGGTTCGTTTGCAGCTAGATCTGGCCTCGGTACAGGTCAGCATGGATCAGGCCATGCCCTGTGGTTTGCTGGTGAATGAGCTGATCTCGAATTGCTTTAAACATGGCTTTCCGGATGAGCGCAGCGGCGAACTTAAAGTCTCCTTGCAGCCTGTGCCCGGCACCGACAAAGTGCATTTGCTGGTCAGTGATAACGGGCTGGGCCTGCCAGCCGATTTTGCCGAGAAAGCTGAAAGCTCATTGGGCTTGCAACTGGTGAGCGATCTGGCCAGGCAACTCGGCGGTAAATTAGAAGTAGGCGAGCGCGCAAGTTTAGCTCAGGCGAGTACACAGGATAAGACACTGCAAAGCCAGCTAGCGCATGCAACACGGTATACACAGTTTGGTGTCACTTTCGCCATTGATATGATAAAGTCATCAGCAATGAGCGCTTAGTCAGTGTGGATTAGTGAGTGTGGATTAGTGATTGTGGAATAAAGCTTCAATTAATAAGGACCTCAATGCCGGCAGCTGTGAAAAAACCTCGGATACTGATCGTGGAAGACGAGAATATCGTCGCCCTCGATATCCAGGCACAGCTGCAGAAATTAGGCTATGAGTCGATTGGCCATGTGGCGCACGGCCAAGAGGCAATTACGCTGGTGAAACAGCAGCGCCCTGACCTTATCCTGATGGATGTTCAACTCGCTGGCGAAATGGATGGTATTAGCGCCGCCCAGATTATTCGCACAGAATATGACTTGCCGGTGGTCTTCATTACCGCCTACGATGCCGATGACATACTGGCGCGTGCCAAGCTCACCGAACCCTACGGTTACATCTTAAAACCATTTTCAGAGCGTGAAATCCATAACGTGATCGAGATGGCGCTGTATAAGCATCAAGCCGAGGCCAAGTTACGCCTGAGCATGGAGCAATTGCAAACTTTGTCGCGCCGGGTCTTAGAAGTGCAAGAGTCAGAGCGGCGCCGCGTGGCGATAGAATTGCACGATGAGCTTGGGCAGTCATTGACGGCGATTAAAATTAATCTGCAAGCTTACGAAATGTTTAAAAAACAATCGCCAGCCGAACTCAATGCAGAAAATATACGCATAGTCGAAGACGCCCTACAACAGGTGCGCCGTATCGCACTGGCATTGCGCCCGTCTATGCTAGACGATCTGGGGTTGGGGCCAGCCTTGCAATGGCTGGCCGAACAAACCGCCACGCGCTGTGGCATAGAGGTGCAAATAGAACGCGAGATCAGGCAAGTTCGGCTGGCGCCAGATATCGAGACGGCATGCTTTCGGATAGTCCAGGAGGCGCTCACGAATATCGCGCGCCATGCCAAGGCACAACAGGTAAAAATCAGCATGCAACGTGATAATGGGGCTTTTATTTTGCGCATCCAAGACGATGGCGTTGGCTTCGCGCCGGAAGCCATGCAAGAGCGTGCCGCGCAAGGCGCGAGCTTAGGTGTGCTGGGCATGCAAGAACGTGCCATGCTGATCGGCGGGCAATTAGTCCTGAAGTCTAGTCCGGGGCAAGGTTGCAGCATACGCATGCAATGCCCCTTACGCACCGTGGAGCCAACATGAATATGAGTTTGAATGTAAAGCCGGTGCGGGTGCTATTGGCCGACGACCATACCCTGGTGCGCGCTGGCCTGCGCAAATTGCTCGAATCATTCCCCAACATCGAAGTCGTCGGCGAAGCCGCTGATGGTCTGGCTTTGCTGGCCTTGGCAGAGCAATTGCAACCAGAATTAATCCTGATGGATATCGCCATGCCCGGCCTGAACGGGCTGGAGGCAACTGCGCGCCTGCGCCAGACCTCGCCGCAGATACAAGTGCTGATACTCTCGATGCACCAGAATGAAGAATACGTGAAACAGGCATTACGCCATGGCGCCTCGGCCTACTTGCTGAAAGACGCGGCGCCGACCGAACTCGATATCGCGCTCAAAAACGTTTTACAAGGGGGCATTTACCTCAGCGCTGCGGTATCGAAAGGCGTGATGAATGACTATGTCGAGCGCCTGCGCGGTGAAGACCTTTCCAGTGACCTATTGACACCGCGCCAGACCGAAGTACTCAAGATGCTGGCGCAAGGCCAAAGCAGCAAAGATATCGCGCGCCTGCTTGACCTTTCCGCCAAAACGGTAGACACCCATCGTAGCCAGTTAATGAAACAACTTGGCATCCACGAAGTTACCGGCCTGGTGCGTTATGCAATTCGGGTCGGCCTGATCTCTTCTGACGGCTAGCGGCACTTTTCTCGGTTGCGATCTCAGGTGTTTTAAGTGAAAAACTCAGGTATTTACCTGAGTTTATTTTTTGCCGAATCGCTTTACACTTTGTTACCGACTACTAAGGACTCATTAGACAATAACCTGAACTTTTTATCTGGCCAAATCTGGCGCACTGCTGCGTTGTTCACCGCTTGCAGTGCTAGCACTGCGGCGCGTCGAACGCCTTGCATTGCATCCAGCTCTGACCGCTAAAAAATCCATGTTATTGCCTAATGAGCCCTCAGCCTTCGATGGCGGCGGCAAGAACATAGTTGTGTCTATCAGAAGTGCCAGCACTGAGGAGCATGTCTTGGATACACCGAAGCGCAATAAGATAATTCTGGTACCGGCGGCACTGATCATCGGCTTGGTCGTGGCCATCGGTTTGCCAACGAATTGGCAAAAAATACATGCTTGGATTGCGCCCAGGCCGCTACAGCTGCAAAAACTTAGCCTGGCAGTTAACCCCTATCCTGGCTCGGGCTTACCGCATCTGGCGGCGGCCAAGGGCTACTTCGCCGATGAGGGCCTGGAGGTCAGCTTTCAGCCATACACCAGTGGCCGCGACTCGCTTAAAGCTAGCCTGGAAAAACAAGCGGACCTTGCCACTGTTGCCGACATGCCGGTGATGTATGCGACGATGAAGAAGCAGCCGGTCGCTATCGTGGCCACCATTTTTACTGCCAGCCGCTCGTATGGCGTAGTTGCGCGGCGCAGCAGTGGTGTCGTGACCCTGGCCGACTTGAAGGACAAGATCATAGGTGTGACCTCCGGGACAGATGGGCATTTTGTGCTCGGCACCTTGCTGGCGCGTGATCGACTTTTATTGAATCAGGTCAAGCTCGAGAATCTTGCGCCTGAAGAAATGCAGGCGGCGCTGCTGAGTGGAAAAGTTGATGCAATCTCGACCTGGGAGCCATGGCTAGGCGCGGCCAGCCGGGCGCTAGGAACTGAGGCTGTCGAGTTTCGTAGCGACCCTGGATTCGTTATCGAGTTCAACCTGGCCGGCCGCGCCGATTGGGTCAGCGCCAACCAGGGAAAAATCCAGAGCCTATTGCGGGCATTACTGCGTGCCAAGCATTTTGTCGACGAAAAGCCCAAAGAGGCACACGAGCTGATCGCCGCGCGCATGAAAATCGATCCGGGTACCTTCAGTACCGGTGCGGCGAATTATCGTTTTGTGGTGCAGCTCGAGCAAAATCTGCTGATCACGCTGGAGGATCAGGCACGCTGGGCGATCCAGAACAAGTTTAGCGATCAAACCGTTGTGCCGAATTTTTTAAACGCCATCGATATGGCGGCCTTGACTGCGGTGCAAGCGAATGCAGTCAAGATCGTGCGTTAGCAGCGTGGAAATAAGTGGGCAAATGAGTTGGAAAATAAGCTGGGGAATAATATGAATGCCAATCTGAACACCAATGTTGAACATGCCCATAACAGAGGAGCAGCTGCGATGCTATCGAGAGTCTTGATCGTTGAGGATGAAAGGATCGTTGCTCTGGATTTGCAGCGCCGTCTGACCCGTATGGGCTACGACGTACCACGCGTCGCGGCTTCACATGATCAGGCCCTGCGCGGAGTCAGCGAGACTGTGCCAGATATCGTGCTGATGGATATTAATATTTCTGGCGAAATAGACGGTATCGATACTGCCGCCAAAATTTCATGTCCGGTGATTTACCTGACCGCGTATTCAGAAGAAAAAACCCTG
The DNA here is from genome assembly GCA_040390685.1 of Pseudomonadota bacterium. GTDB lineage: Bacteria > Pseudomonadota > Gammaproteobacteria > Burkholderiales > Burkholderiaceae_D > Undibacterium. Next base: position 23,055 of record JAZJYB010000237.1, read on the forward strand.
GAGCGCGCCAAGGCGACCAAGCCTTACGGTTATCTGGTCAAGCCATTTTCAGAACGCGAATTACACGCCACCATACAAATGGCACTGGAACGTCACGCCATCGATGAGCGGCTGAAAAATAGTGAGCATGAACTCGCCGTTGCTTACGCAAAAATGGAAATGGGCAAACGTGAACTGGAAGTGCGGGCCGGCGAATTGTTCGAAGAAAAACAGCGTCTCGAAGTCACTTTAAATTCCATCGGTGATGGTGTGCTCACCACCGATCAGAATGGCAGCGTGACTTACCTGAACCCGGTCGCCGAAGAAAAAACCGGCTGGAGTATGGCGGAAGCGCGTGGCCAGTCTATCTCCAAGGTCCTGGTCCTGATCAACGAAGAAACGCAGCAGCCAGCGCCATCGCCGGTAGAGGTGGTCTTGCACAGCGGGGAGATAACGGGGTTTGCCCGTAACAGTGCTCTGATCGGGAAACACGGTAAGCAGTATTCGATAGAAGATTCGGCGGCACCAATGCGTGACCGTGAAAATAATGTGATCGGTGCCGTAGTGGTGTTTCATGATGTCAGCGATGCGCGTCGCCTCGCCACGGCAATGACCTATCAAGCCACGCATGATGCCTTGACCGACCTGGTGAATCGCAGTGAATTCGAGAGTTGTCTGGAAAAAGCCATCCAGAGTGCCGAAATGCATGGCCATCAGCACGCGCTCGCCTATCTGGATCTGGATCAGTTCAAGATCGTCAATGATACTTGCGGTCATAGCGCAGGTGATGAGCTGCTGCGCCAAATCACCGGTCTATTAAGATTGGCACTGCGCGCCAATGATACTTTGGGCCGTCTCGGTGGCGACGAATTTGGCGTGTTGCTGGAATCTTGCCCACCGAATATTTCACTGCAAATTGCCGAAAAACTCAGAAATATTATCGGCGATTTTCATTTCGTCTGGGATGAAAAAACCTTCCCTATCAGTGTCAGTATCGGCTTGGTGGATTTTGGTGGCCAGGGCACCATGCATCTGAATTTGACGGAGATTTTGAGTATTGCTGATTCCGCCTGCTATACCGCCAAAGATCTGGGACGTAACCGCATCCACGTGTATCAGGACGATGATTATGCAATGAATCGGCGGCATGGCGAGATGGCTTGGTATACCAGGATTTTTAGCGCCATCAAACAGAATCGTCTGGTGCTGTATGCGCAGAAAATCGTCTCGCTCAAGGAAGGCGAGCCGTATCATGAGCATGTCGAAATTTTGCTCCGTATGGTCAATGAAAGCGGCAAAGTGGTGGTGCCCATGGCCTTCATCCCGGCCGCCGAACGCTATGGCATGATGCCGGAAATTGACCGTTGGGTCGTGCGCACCTCGTTCGCGTATATTGCCGCCCAGCCGCATGCAGCTTCGTCACTGTTCGCCATCAATCTCTCCGGTGATAGCTTGAACGATGAACATACCCTCGATTTCATCTTTGCGCAATTGGCGAGCTCCGGCGTGTGTGCCGAAAGCATCTGTTTTGAAATTACCGAGACGGCGGCGATTGCCAATCTAACCAATGCCCGTGCCTTTATCATGGCCTTGCGCGAGAAGGGTTGCAAATTTGCGCTCGATGACTTTGGCAGCGGGATGTCTTCGTTCGCCTACCTGAAGCACTTGCCGGTGGATTTCTTAAAAATTGATGGCTGCTTTGTGAAAGACATCGCCACTGACCGGATTGATGCCGCGATGGTCGCCGCAATCAATAATATCGGCCATGTGATGGGCTTGGAAACCATTGCAGAGTTTGCTGCAAATGAAGAAATTCTGAATAAATTACGCGAGCTCGGGGTGGATTACGCACAAGGATATGGGGTCGCCTATCCAGTCCCGCTTTCTGGCAAGCACCCGTCGCAAAACTAGTGGCGCTGCCGGTCGTTGGAACGTTGGTGTTTTTCGTGGGCTTAATTCGGCGGCTGGTTGGAGCTGAGTTTCGCAGCGCGGTGTTTGAAAAATACAGAGGGTAAAATGAATCGAAGCTACGTATCTGTTCAGCTCGCATCCCACCCGGTTCGGCATTGCCGGCGCGCGCTTTCATCTGTGTGGGCAATTTACTTCCCTTTCATCGTGTCTTGTAGTGCAGTAGCGGTTTGCTCTGGCTCATCGTATGCGGCAGAGCCAGATCCACCGCAAGACGCAACTCAAGCCTCACCGCAACCGCTGTTCGTCCATCTCTCGCTGGAAGAGCTGGGCAATATACAAGTGAGCTCCGTTTCTAAGAAAAAAGAACGTCTGGCCGATACTGCCGCCTCGATTTATGTGATCACTGACGAGGCGATCCGGCGTTCCGGCGCGCGCAGCATACCTGAGGCCCTGGCGCTGGCACCGAACCTGTTGGTGGCGCAAATTAACGCCAACCAATATGCCATCAGCGCCCGCGGCTTCAATTCAAGTACGGCCAATAAGCTGCTGGTGATGATCGATGGACGCACGGTTTACACGCCGCTTTACTCTGGGGTGTTTTGGGACGCGCAGGATGTCGTGCTGCTCGATGTTGCGCGGATAGAAGTGCTGAGTGGTTCAGGTGGCAGCCTCTGGGGCGCCAACGCAGTCAATGGCGTGATCAATATCATTACCAAGCGCGCCACTGAAACCATGGATGATCTGCTCAACGTCAGTGTTGGCAATACAGGCCAGATTGCCGCGTTCCACCATGGCGCCGCTTTTAACGACAATGGAGGCGCTTATCGCGTGTATGCCAAACTCGCGCAAGGGCGGCACACGGTCAGGGCGAACGGTGCGCCGGTGCCGGATGGCTGGGATAGGGCACAGCTCGGTTTCCGCTCTGATTGGCACCGCGGCGCAAACGAGCTGACGCTGCAGGGTGATACTTATCGCGGTACTTCTGAACAGCAGTTGCCCGGCCAGGCAACTATCTCAGGTAGCAATGTGCTGGTGCGCTGGAGCCAGTTAGCGCCGGATGGCTCCGGGTTTCGTCTGCAAACTTATCTCGACCATGCCAGCCGCGATGCTCCAGGCCTGTTTAGCGATAAACTTACTACGCTCGACCTCGATCTGCAATATTCATTCGCTGAAACAGAGGGCAGATCATTGATTTGGGGCGCAGGCTACCGCGTCTCTGATGATGAAGTCGGGAATAGCGCATCGCTCGCTTTTTTGCCAGCCCGGCGCAAGCTGCATAATGCCAATCTGTTTGTCCAACACGAGCAAAATCTCAGCCCGGAGCTGCGCTTCACCGCTGGAGCTAAGCTTGAGAGTAACCACTATACCGGGCTAGAGTTTCTGCCGAATCTGAAGCTGGCCTGGAAGCCTGCCGAGGACCGGCTAATCTGGGCTAGCTGGTCACGCGCGGTGCGGGCGCCGTCGCGCATCGACAGCGAAATATATATCCCTGGCAAGCCGCCTTACCAGTTAGCCGGAGGCTCCGGTTTTCGCTCTGAAATCGCGAACACGCTGGAACTAGGCATGCGCGCCCGGCACACGGAAAATCTCAGCACCACCCTGGTCGGCTTTCACAGTAAATATGATCACCTGCGTAGCCTGGATAAATTGGCCAGCGGCGTGTATGTCATTGGCAACCGGATTTCCGGCACGGTGCAAGGGCTGGAAGCATCAATGGCCTACCAGGTCAGCAGATCCTGGTCAATTTCAGCGAATGCCCTTTTTCTGCACGAATCCTTCTGCGGGCCTAGCCTGGCGCAATCAAGACCGGGTAATGATCCAAAATTGCAGTATTCCCTAAGTACCAAATGGGACCTCAATGAGCGCATGCAAGCCGATCTCTCGCTGCGTCACATGGATAGCCTGGCCTACCCTTTTGTGCCGGCGGCTAACCTGCTTGATGCACGCTATGGCTGGCGCATCCTGAACAATCTCGAACTGTCGATTTCAGGCAAAAATCTGCTCAACGCGCGCTATCAGGCGTTCGCTTCAGGTAGCAGTAATGTCACCGTCAATCCAATACTGCTGGAACGATCCTACAAACTTTCAATAATGCTGAGGTTTTGATGAAGTTTGCCTTACATCTGACGCTGACGTTGATTCTAAAGTTGATACTCACGTTGATTCTCACTTGCACCCTCCAGGGAAGCGCGGGGTTCGCCTGGGCCGCCAGTAACGACGCCAGCGACATCGAATATCAAGTCAAGGCCACCTATTTGTATAATTTTGTCCACTACGTAGAATGGCCGCCGCACACTTTTGCGCAAATGGATAGCCCGGTGATTATCGGTGTCCTGGGTGCGGATGAGATAGGCGGAGCATTGGGCAATATGACCGCAGCCCGTGCCTTGAGTGGCCGCGCACTGGAGGTAAGGCTGCTGACACCCGGCGACGCCTTGGCCGAATCATTGCGTGGCGTGCAAATACTCTTCATCGGTCGGCGCGAAAACGGCAGGCTCAAAAAACTCCTGGAGAGTATTCAGCTACCGGCGCTGTTGATCGTGACCGAAACCAGCGGCGCACTCGGTATGGGCAGCATGATCAATTTTGTTCCGGTAGACGAGCACATCCGCTTTGAAGTGTCGGTGCTGCAAGCCGAGCGCAGCGGTCTTAAAATCAGCGCCCGCTTGCTGGCCGTCGCGCAGAAAATTGAAACACGGAGACCATGATGGCGATTACTCGCTTGCGTTCGGTTCGACAAAAGTTGCTCTTGCTAGTGCTAGTGGCCAATTTTTTTACTCTGCTGGCCGCAGGCAGCGCCTTGCTGTACCACGACCTGAAGGAAAACCGGATTAAAAAGGCGGCAGAACTCAGCGCCCTTGCCGGCGTTTTAGGCAGGGGTAGCGCCACCGCACTCGAATTTGATGATCCCAGAGTGGCGAACGACAACCTTCTGCAATTGCGCTCCAACACGAATATCGTCGCTGCCGCCATCTACAACCCCAAAGGCAGCTTATTCGCCAGCTATGCGCGCGAGGGGTATAAAGATAGCATACCCGGGGTGGCTAGCCCCGAGAGCTTCACTTTTCAAGGTGATGAGCTGACCGTGTTCAAACTGGTGCCGATCCAGGGGGATATTTTCGGCACGGTTTTCCTCAAGGAGCGCTATCAGCTAGACAAGTGGTTGAGCGAATATCTGAAGATCCTGAGTGTCGTGCTGCTGGCCAGTCTGGCGCTAGGCCTGCTGATTTCATCGCGTCTTCAGCACTGGATCGCTGACCCGATCGAGGCGGTCAGCAAGCTGGCACGCCAGGTCATGGAACAACGCAACTACCATCTGCGCGCCAACAAAACTTCAGACGACGAGGTGGGGCAGTTGGCCGATTCCGTGAATGGCATGTTGCAGACATTAGAGACCGAAATCGGCGAACGCAAGAGCGCGGAACAAGCGGTGCGCACGCTCAATGAAGAGCTGGAAAAACGCGTGGCAGAACGTACATCAGAACTCGAGCGTGTCAACCAGATGCTGCTGATACGCACCGAAGACGCGGAAGCTGCGAATCGCGCCAAAGCCAGTTTCCTCGCGAATATGAGTCACGAAATCCGTTCGCCGATGAACGCGATTCTTGGCCTGGCGTATTTGCTTGATCAAAAACAACTGGCAGGCGAGCCAGCCGATCTGGTGAAAAAAATCTGCAACGCCGGCCGTTCGCTGCAAGCCATCATCAATGACGTTCTCGATTTTTCCAAGATTGAGGCTGGCAGGATGGAGCTTGAACATGTGCCGTTCCAGCTCGATGAAATGCTGGATAACCTGGCCAGTATCATGGCCGCCAATGTCGGGAATAAAGATCTGGAACTGGTGATAGCGCCGTCGCCACATGTCAAAGGCCAATTGCTAGGTGATGTGCTGCGGCTGGAACAGGTGATGGTTAACCTCACTAGCAACGCGATTAAATTTACCGAACACGGCTCCATCATGGTGTGCATCAGCCTGCTGGAACAGGACGATAAAGTCGCCAATTTGCGTTTTTCCGTGCGTGATTCCGGGATAGGAATTGCGCTGGAAAAACAGGCCAAAATATTCGCGCCATTCACTCAGGCAGATATTTCCACCACGCGGCGCTTTGGCGGGACCGGTTTAGGGCTCTCGATTTGCCGCTATCTGGTGCTGCAAATGGGTGGGGAAATCGGTGTCGTCAGCGAAGCGGGCCAGGGTAGCGAATTCTGGATTACCATTCCTTTCGAATGGAGCGAAGCTAAACAATCGGCCTTGCCGGATATGGCCAGGCTTGAAGTGCTGATCGTCGATGACAGTGAGATCGCGCGTGAGAATTTGTCGCAGATCGCCAGTTCGATCGGTTGGGATGCCAGCAAAGCCGGGTCGGGCGATGTGGCGATCCAGATGCTCGATTATAAGTTGGATCATAAGCTTGGCGGCAAGGAGAACTACGACGTCTTGCTGGTGGACTGGAAGATGCCGGTAATGGACGGCCTGGCCATGGCAAGCACGATCCGGCACAACCACACGGATGTCAACTCGCCCATCATCCTGATGGTGACGGCGTATTCGCGCGATGAGTTGCTGGCCCAGTCAGAGATCGAGGTGGTGGATGGGATCTTGAGTAAGCCAGTCACCAGTTCATCGCTGTATAACGGTGTCGCCGAAGCGCTGTTCCGGCGCGGGCGGGTGGGTGGCAGCAGCCTTAAAAAAGGCAGGGCGTATAAAGGCAAAAGGATACCTGGCGTGCGCGTCTTGGTGGTCGACGACAGTGAGATCAACCGTGAAGTGGCGCAGCGTATTCTGGAGGACGATGGCGCCCGCGTCAGCATGGTCAACGATGGTCAGGCTGCGCTTGACTGGTTAAGCCAGCATCCGGACTTGGTCGACGTGGTATTGATGGATGTACAGATGCCGGTCATGGATGGTTATGAGGCGACCCGTCTTTTGCGTGCCAGAGCGGATACCGCCAAGCTGCCCATCATCGCGCTCACTGCCGGCGTCTTTAAAACCCAACAGGAAGCGGCGCGCGAAGTGGGCATGAATGCCTTCATCGCCAAGCCATTTAATGTCGAAGAATTGATGACGACCATCCAGCAGTTAACCCATTGTCAGCCCGAGTTTATTCTGGGGGAGGGGCTTAGCGAGGTGGGCGAGGCGGCGGAAAATTCAGCCGAGTTAGCGGATGTAGTTGGCTTAGTTGCCCAATTTGAAAATTTGCCCGGCATTGCAGTGGACAGGGGCATGAGTGTCTGGCGCGATGCGGCCTTGTACCGCAAGTTTTTGCTGAAGTTTTTGAACGAATATGCCGATTGCGCCAGCCGGCTGAGCGCCTACTACGCCAGCGACGAGCCGGCCGCCGCCCGTGCGCTGCTGCATAAAATGAAAGGTGCTGCCGGCAATCTGGCGCTGATTGATATCGAGGCTGCCGCTGCCGAGTTAGAATCTAGCGAGCCCGGCTTTGAACTCGACAGCGCATTGAAGCGCCTGCAAATAGTCATGGAGTTCAGCTCGGCTTCGATCGCAGTCTTCACGGCAGAAGTGGCGAAGCGCGACCCTCAGGCCGCGCCGGAAGATGCCGGGCCAGCTGCACCACTAATCCTTGCAGCATCGGCCGAAAATACGGCCGAACAATCGGCCGGACAAATGGCGACACAAGTGGCTGCGCAACTCGATGAATTAATGCGTGCGCTGGACACCGATAATCCGGACAGCGCGAACCGGATATTGGATATCTTGATCCCTATGCTGCCTGCGGATGCACTAGCCAAAGTCTCCAGATGTGTCGACGATTTCGATTTTCGGGCGGCCGAAGCGTTGGTGCGATCTTTGCTGGAAGATCTGCTCACGGAATTAAAGGCTTAGCCGATGTCCACACGACCGATCTTAATTGTCGATGATGAAGCGAGCAATCTGGCCACGCTGAAACAAATTCTTGGCGATAGCTATCCGCTGGTGTTTGCGCGCAGTGGCAGCGAGTGTCTGAGCGCCGTCAAGAAACACCAGCCAGCCTTGATTTTGCTGGACATTCAAATGCCTGATATGGACGGGTATACCGTTTGCCGCCTGCTCAAGGCTGACGCCGAGAGTGAAAACACGCCAGTGATCTTCATTTCTTCGATGCGTGAAGTCGGCGATGAATTTGCCGGTTTTGAGTGTGGTGCGGTCGACTATATCGTCAAGCCGGTCTCGCCGGCATTGGTGCATGCGCGGGTGCGCACCCATCTCTCGCTGGTGCGCGCCAGTGCCAGTGAACAGCATTTTCGCGTCTTGCTCAATACTGCACCGGTGATGATGTGGATGACCGATAAAGCCAACCGCTTCGAGCTGTATAACGAGGGCTGGTTGCGCTTTACCGGACGGACCTTAGCGCAGGAACTACAGCAGCAATGGGAGAATGCCAACGTGCATCCCGAGGATAGGGCAAGACAAAGCGAGGTATATCTGCACGCTTTTCAGCAGCGTGAACAATTCGAACATGAATACCGCTTAAAAAACCATGATGAGATCTATCGCTGGATCAAAGTGGTGGCCGTGCCGCGCCTTTCGGCGAATGGCAACTTCGCCGGTTTTATTGGTTGTGGCATCGACATTACTGAACAAAAGGAAAGAGAGCAGCAAATTTCCGAGGCGCTCAAAGAAAAAGAGACTTTGTTACGGGAGATACACCATAGGGTAAAAAATAATTTGCAAATCATCGATAGCCTGCTCGGCCTCAAGTCCGGGCAAGTGGACGATCCGGCGATCGTGGCGATACTGCAAGATAGCCAGAATCGTGTGAAGTCGATGGCGCTGATTCACCAGACCCTATACCAATCGAATGATTTCGCGCGGGTTGATTTTACCCAAGTTTGCCACGCGTTAACGCTGAACTTATTTGCCTCGTATGGGGTGGATGAGACGCGGATTCGACTGGTACAGAATACCGACAGTGTTTTCCTGCCTATGCATATCGCGATACCTCTAGGGCTACTGTTAAATGAACTGGTGTCAAACGCCCTCAAATATGCCTACCCGGCAGACAGTGCTGGCGAAATTCGCGTGCTGCTAAAGGACTTGGGTAACGGAGAACTGGAGCTTTCCGTCAGCGATGACGGCCCGGGTTTGCCGGAGTGGGCATGTAGCAGTGACAGCACCCTAGGCCTGCAACTGGTGCAGATTTTAAGCGAACAAATCGATGGAAAACTCAGCGTGCACAGCCAGCTTCCCACGACTATCAGCATTGTCGTCGCTATGCAGAATGGCACGGCCAAATTGAACCAGGCGTGAACCAGGCCTAGCCTCCTGCTTGCAGCTTTGAGCTCAGGTGTTATAAGTGACAAACTCAGGTATTTACCCGAGTTTATTATTCGCTGGAGCGTCCTATACTTGGTCGTGAATCATTTACTAAGTTAGATATATCATGAGCCTGAAAATCCTGTTGGTTGACAACAGTGCGCTGTTACTTTCAGCGCTGCACCACTTGCTGGATCCGATGCCGGGGATAGAGATAGTCGGCGAGGCGCGGGACGGCTCTGAGGGCGTGTGCAAGGCCAAGGAATTGCAACCCGACCTGATCTTGCTCGATATCGCCATGCCAAAAATGACTGGCCTGGATGTGGCATTGCGCCTGCAAAGTTGGGCGCTGGCGCCGAAAATTTTATTTCTCACCATGTACGATGATATTTTTTACCAGGATGCGGCGCGTGACCTGGGTGCGCTCGGGGTCATCGGTAAAACAGATTTGGTGGCAGATTTATTGCCCATGATCCAACATTTGATGGCCGAACAAACATGAAAGTGAAGCCAAAAATTCTCGTGGTCGAAGACGAATCCATCGTCGCGCGCGATATCATGGCGCAACTGCTGGAATTGGGCTATGAGCATGCAGGTCATGCGGCAAATGGTCTGCAGGCGATCACTTTGGCTGGAGAATTAAGGCCAGATCTGGTGCTGATGGATATCCAGCTAACCGGTGGCATGGATGGCATCGCCGCGGCACAAGAGATCCGCACGCGCTTTGCCTTGCCGGTAGTATTTGTCTCGGCTTTTGCGGCCGACGAGGTATTGGCGCGCGCCAAATTGATCGAGCCGTACGGTTACATATTAAAGCCATTTTCTCAACGCGATTTGCATACGGTCATTGAGATGGCCTTGTACAAATACCAGGCTGACGTGAAGTCGCGCGAGTCGACCCAGCATATCCAGGCGATACTCGATAACATGGTCGATGGTGTCATTACCATCGATGCGCATGGCTTGATGGAGTCCTTCAATCAGGCGGCATCCTCCATTTTCGGCTACGAATCACACGAGACTTTTGGAAAAAATGTATCGATGTTGATGGCGACTGAGATCGCGGTGCAGCACAATGGCTATCTGGCACGCTATCGCGAAACTGGCGAGGCGCGTTTTGTCGGGGTAAGGCGTGAGGTGGAAGGGCGGCGCAAAGATGGCAGCGTGTTTCCGATGAGCCTGGCAGTCTCTAAAATTATCCGCGGCGGGCAAACCACTTTCATTGGCCTGGTGCGCGATCTGACGCAACATCACCTCGATCTGGAGAAAATAGATAGGCTGGCGTTTTACGATCCGCTCACCAATTTGCCGAACCGGCGCCTGTTGATGGATAGGCTGAATCAAGCCATGTACACCTCGCTCAGGACCGGCCAGCATGGCGGTGTCATCTTTCTCGATATGGATCATTTCAAGGTACTCAACGACACCTTGGGCCATGATGTCGGGGATATGTTATTGAAACAAGTTGCCACCAGATTGTCTAGCTGTGTGCGTGATGGCGATAGCATCGCGCGCTTCGGCGGTGATGAATTTGTCGTCTTGCTGGAGGCGCTCAGCGTCAACGAACAGGATGCCGCGCTACAAGCCAAGACAGTCGCGAGCAAGATACTCAGCGCGCTGGGCCAGCCCTACGATTTATTCGATACCGTCTACAGCAGCACCCCCAGCATAGGTATCGTGCTGTTCATGCAGGATCATGAAAGCATCGACGACATCATTAAAAAAGCCGATGTCGCGATGTATCAGGCGAAAACTGCCGGGCGCAATACTATCCGCTTTTTTGATCCCAAGATGCAAGCGATGGCCGCCGCCAATCTGGAACTGGAAAAAGACTTGCGCGATGGCTTGGCCAACCATGAGTTTTTACTGTATTACCAGATCCAGGTAAAAGATGGGCAGAAGCATAATGACCGGACCTTGATCACAGGAGTAGAAGCGCTGGTGCGCTGGAACCATGCCAGGCGCGGCATGGTGTCGCCGGCGCATTTCATTCCACTGGCAGAAAAAACTGGCCTGATCCTGCCTCTCGGGCAATGGGTGCTGGAGTCTGCCTGCGCGCAATTGGTTGCCTGGGAAAATAACGCCATGACCGCGCATTGGACCATGGCGGTGAATGTCAGCGCATTGCAATTTTCGCAGGCGGATTTCGTGGCCAAGGTCGAGCAGGCCCTGCAAAAAACCGGTGCCAATCCTGCCTTGCTGAAGCTGGAATTAACCGAGAGCATGCTGGCAGAAAATGTCGACGAAATTATCGTTAAAATGAATGCCATCAAAGAACATGGGGTGAATTTTTCTTTGGATGATTTCGGCACCGGTTACTCGTCATTGAGTTTTCTGAAACGCTTGCCACTGACTCAGCTCAAGATCGATCAATCTTTTGTGCGCGATATCTTGACCGACTCCAGCGATGCGGTGATCGCCCATACCATCGTCGCATTGGCGCATAGCCTGGGCTTGCGGGTGATCGCCGAAGGGGTGGAAACCAAAGAACAACGCGATGCACTGGCGGAGATGGGCTGCAATGCGTTTCAGGGATATTTATTCGGCCGCCCGGTGACTGCCAGCGCATTGCAGGAAATTCTGCAAGCAGATCTCACCCATGCCGATCACGCCGTGCACGTTACTCATGCTACCTTGACGAGAAAATAAATGGACCCGAGTTCAAGCCTAACCTCAAGCCCATCCTCAAGGTCATCCTTAAGCCCATCCAAGGGTTTTTTTCAATGGCGTTCGATTACCACGCGCCTGACCTTATTTTATTTGCTGATACTGGTCAGTAGCATCTGGGTAGTCTCGGCGATCGGTAACTATTTTTTAAAACAGGATCTGCAACAGGTTTCCGGCCAGCAGCAGCTCTCTACCGCGACTTTGATGGCGGCGCAAATCAATCAAGAAATCACTTCATTGATAAAAAATGTCGAGGGCGTGGCGGCTCAGCTGAGCCCGGCCTTGTTAGAAAACCCCTTGGAAGTACGTAGCCTATTAGAGAAAAACACGAATTTGCAATTGAGCTTTAATGAAGGTGTTTTCGTCACCGATGAAAAAAGTGAGGTGATCGCCTCGACCTCAAAAATGGTGCCGCGGGTCGATACCAGTTTTATGAATGAGGCGTTTTTGCTAGCGGCAGAACAGGAAGAAAAATCATCCATCATCGATATCGTCACAGATCAACGCCTGGGCTTGCCGGTGATCAGGGTGGTGGTTCCGCTGCGTGACAAAAAAGCTAAAGTCATCGGTAGCCTGTTCGGCGTGGTCAATCTTGCGTTGCCCAATTTTTTAACTGCTTTATCGGATAATCGCTACGGTCAGACCGGCGGCTATTTACTCATTGCACCCAAGCTGCGCGTGATCATTGCCGCAACCGATAAAGCGCGCATTATGGAAAAACTTCCCGCGGCCGGCATCAACGCAGACATCGACTATTTTCTTTCCGGCGGACAGGGAACCCGTATTTTTAAAAACCCGCTGGGTGTAGAAATTATGGCGAGCGATGTGCGGTTGCCAATTTCAGGCTGGGTTCTGGCAGTGGTTTTACCTACCGCAGAAGCCTTCGCGCTACTGCATTCTTTGCAGATGCGATTACTGTTTGCCGCCGGCTTTCTGACCGCATTGATCAGTGCCCTGACCTGGTGGATGTTAAGTCGCCAACTGGCCGGCTTGGCTCTGGCAAACGATGCAGTCGCCTTGCAATCGAAAGACCTTAGCGTTGCGCATGTACTGCCGGTGGCTGACGATGATGAGATTGGCGAACTGGTAGGTGGCTTTAATCACCTATTGGCCTTATTGAGAGAACGCGATTCCGCTTTAATCTGGAGCGAGCAGCGTTTCCGGGCGATCTTTAATGCCGAGCCAGAGTGCGTCAAGCTGGTTGCCGAAAATGGCGAATTACTGGAAATAAATACCGCCGGGCTGAATATGCTGGAGGCCACTACTTTGGAACAAGTGAAGGAGCGCGGTCTCATGTCATTTATTTTGCCGCAGTACCACGCCAGGCATGCGGAATTAGCAGACCAAGTCCTGAGGGGCAAGGCGAGTAATCTGGAGTTTGAGATTGAAGGCTTGCATGGTACGCATCGCTGGCTGGAGTGTTATGCGATACCGCTGAAAAACACTGAAGATGGCAGCACGATGATGCTAGCGGTGACCAGAGATATTACTCAGCAAAAGCAGGCGCAGGCAGCCTTGATAGAAAGTGAAATGCGCTGGAAGTTTGCCATCGAGGGCAGTGGCGATGGCTTGTGGGATTGGAACGTACCGGAAAGTACCGTGTTCGTCAGCGAGCGCTGGAAAGAGATGCTGGGATATCAGGGCGATGAGATGGAAAATGCGCTGGCTGAATGGAGCAAGTTGGAGGACTGGAACAAGCGCGTCCATCCGGATGACCTGGCGCAGGTGGTAGCCGATGTGAAGGCCTGCCTGAACGGGACTAGCGCAATTTATAAGAACGAACACCGGATACTCTGCAAAGACAATTCCTGGAAATGGATACTTGCCCGTGGCGTCGTGGTCAGTCGGGATGCAGATGGCCAGCCATTACGCATGATAGGGACCGACTCTGACATTGCCGAACACAAGCAGCTGCAAGAAACCCTGCAAGCCTCACTCAAGGAAAAAGTCATTCTTCTCAATGAGGTCCATCACCGTGTCAAAAACAATTTGCAAGTCATTACCAGCCTCTTGAGTCTGGAAAATGCCCGTAGCAATGCGCCGGATATCCAGCGGGTACTGAAAGATATGCAGGGGCGCATACGCTCGATGGCCTTACTGCACCAATCGCTGTATCGCTCTGGCATCTTTGCCTCGGCCGATCTCGGCGCTTACCTGCAAGAGCTGGCCAGCCAGGCCTTCAAGGCGCAAGGAAACCGTGGCGGTGCGATAAGCTTGAAGCTGGATCTGGAAAGGATCATGGTCAGTATGGATCAAGCCGCGCCGTGTGGCTTACTGGCCAATGAATTGATTTCGAATTGTTTCAAACATGCTTTTCCTGACGGTCAGGAAGGCGAAATCACTTTGGGCCTGCGCGTCTTGACAGGCACCAATAAAGTGCGTTTTAGCGTCGGTGATAACGGTATCGGTTTGCCGGTAGATTTCGCGGCAAAACGCAGCAGCTCCTTGGGTTTACAGCTAGTGACGGATCTGGCCAGACAAATCGGCGGAAACCTGGAGATCCTGGATGAGCCATCGGCGCAATTTATCGTCGACTTTGTGCCGGATATCCAAAAAATGCAACACCGGCACGTGGAACAAGTTGGACTAATAAACTAAAAACTGAGTTGACAAGTTGAATTTAAAGTCTGAATTTAAAAGCTGAATTTAAAATTGAATATGAATTTTTTCCGATCAGGTTCTCTTTCAAGCCGGCTCTGCTTGAGCTCGCTGGCCATATTATTGTTGGCGATCTGGACCCTGGCATATTTTGTCAGCAGCACCATGCAGGAAGATATGCGGCTTTCACTGAATCAGCAGCAGTCTTCCACGGTGTCGGTGCTGGCTGCCGAGATCGAGAAAGAAATTGTGTTTCGCGTCAATTCCTTACAGCAGATCGCCGGACAAATCAGCCCGGCCATGTTGGATGAACCCAAGCGTTTGCAGGACTACCTGGATTCACAGGTAGGCATCAATCTAATTTTTAACTTTGGCGCAATAGTCATCGATGCCAATGGCACGGCACGTGCCGCTGTGCCGTTGACTATCGGACGATTACGCGCTACCTACTCTGATCGCGACTATTTTGTCGGCGCGATGAAGGGCAAGACTACAATCAGCAAGCCGCTGATAGGCAAGGTCTCGCACACCCCCTTGTTCGCGATCGCAATGCCGATCCGCAATGGGCAGGGCAAGGTGATCGGTGTTATCGCCGGCGTGATTGATCTCACCCAGACGAATTTTTTAGATACGATAGCCGCACACAGCTATGGCCAGACCGGGGGGTACGCGCTGATCGCGCCACAGCACCAGCTGATCGTCACGGCCAGCGATAAGCGTCTGGTCATGAGTAAGGCGAACGCTAGCGATCCGCTGGTCCAGCGCTTCATGCTGGGCTACCAGGGCTCGGGCGTGTTGCTGGACCCGTTCGGCGTCGAAACGCTGGCATCGGCCAAATCTATCCCTACGGCAGCCTGGTTTTTAATCGCGGGCCTGCCGACAGCAGAAGCGTTCGCCCCTATCCGTGTCATGCAAAGACGCACTCTTTTTGCCGCAATCGTCTTGAGCTTGCTTGCCTCAGGCTTGATATTTTGGATCATCAGGCGCCAGCTGGCGCCGATGTTAGCGGCCACCAGAACACTCGCGCAGTTGTCGACCGTCGATGCCTTTCCGCCTGCCTTGCCAGTCGCCAAAAGTGATGAGGTCGGGGCCTTGATCAAAGGCTTTAACCACCTCTTGCAAACGCTGGCGCAGCGCGAGGAGACCTTGCGCTTAAGCGAAGAACATCTTGCCATCACCTTGAATTCGATCGGTGACGCCGTCATCGCCACTGACACCGATGGCAGGGTGACACAAATGAACCCAACCGCCGAGCAGCTTACCGGCTGGAGTTTGGCGCAGGCAATTGGCCACCCGTTACCCGAGGTGTTTAAGATCATTAATGCAGACACCCGTGAGATATGCCGCAATCCGGTAGAACTGGTGATGGTGCGCGGCGAGATCGTTGGCCTGGCCAATCACACGGTGCTGTTGGCGCTAGATGGGTCTGAATATCAGATTTCAGATAGCGCGGCACCAATTCGCGATGCCGGCGGGCGCGTCTCTGGTGTGGTACTGGTGTTTAGCGATGTCAGCAAACGCTACCATATGGAAGAAGCCTTACGCCGCACCGAACAGCAATTCCGCAATACCTTCAAGCTCATGCCCAACTCTCTGACCTTGCAAAATAAAGAAGGCGTGGTGCTCGACTGTAGCGACGCATTTTGCGAACTGACCGGATTCTCACGCGAAGAAATCATTGGCACCAATATGCAAAACCTTGGGCTGTGGGTGCATCCGGAAGATCGCCAGATCATGCGAGAAACCCTGGAACGTGATGGCAAGGTCGACGCGCTGGAATTTCAATTGCGCCGGCGCGATGGCGAGATCCGCACCATGCAGATCTCAGCCAAATTTCTGGCGCTCGAGCATGAGCCGATCTTACTCGCAGTTGCGCATGACATTACAGCGCGCAAGTTGGCCGAAGACGCACTGCGCACGAATCAGCGCGAGTTGCAAATTGCCCTGAAAGAAAAGACTTCCCTGCTAAACGAAGTACACCATCGGGTCAAAAATAATCTGCAAGTGATCACCAGCCTGTTGCGACTCGAGGAAGGGCGCAGCGATCAAGCCAATACCAAAACTGTCCTCAATGAAATGCAAGGCCGCATACGCTCGATGGCTTTGTTGCACGAGACTCTGTACCGCTCGGGGATTTTTGCCACGGCCGATCTGGCCGAATATTTAGGCGAGTTGGCCACCCAGGCATTTCGCGCTCAGGCCAGCGGTGGTGCGGTGATTGCGCTAAAACTCGATCTGGCCAAGGCGATGGTCAGTATGGATCAAGCCACACCTTGTGGATTGATGGTGAATGAACTGATTTCAAATTGCTTGAAACATGGCTTTCCAGATGGACGCACCGGAGAAGTCGTGATTACACTGAAATTAACGGAGGATGCAAAACAGGTTCAACTGAGCGTCAGTGACAATGGCATAGGTTTGCCAGCCGATTTCGAAGATAAGCGCGAAGCCTCATTGGGTTTGCAAATGGCATCTGATCTGGCCAGGCAAATTGGCGGCTCGCTAGAGATAGGGCCGGGCTCGGTTTTCCGGGTTACTTTTCCGATTGCCGATTCCCAATAGTTGAGAGCGCCGGTGGCGTGGATGTGATGTGTTATAAGGATTGCAGGTATTTCATCGTGAAATTTCAATAATGATCGCATCGTATGAAAATTGACTTGAACCCGCAAACGTCTATGATCCGGCCAAGAATTTTGGTGGTCGAAGACGAGACGATAGTCGGCCGTGACATCCAGCGCCAACTCGCCTCGCTAGGATATGAGTCGGTAGGTCTCGCCAGAGAAGGCGCGCAAGCGATTGCACTCACCGGCGAGTTGCTGCCGGACCTGATCTTGATGGACATACAATTGGCCGGTGATATGGACGGCATTGCGGCGGCGCAGGCGATACGCACGCAGTTCAAGCTTCCGGTGATTTTCATCACTGCATTTGATGCCGATGAAGTGATAGAACGCGCCAAGATGAGCGAGCCTTACGGCTACATACTCAAGCCTTTTTCCGACCGTGAATTGCGCACCTCGATAGAGATGGCGCTGTACAAATATAAAATTGAAGGGCAGCTACGCGAGCGCGAATATCAACTCACGCAAACCTTTGAATCGTCACCGATAGGGGTGGCTATCTTCGCTGTGAATGGCGCGATATTAAGGGTGAATCCGGCTTTTTGCCGGCTCTTGGGCAGAAGCCGCGAAGAGTTGCTGGCCTCAGTTTTCTATGACATTTCGAACCGCGATACGGTCGAGGCAGATCACGAACTGATACAGGGAATGTTAAAAGGCGGCGAGCAATCGATGCAGCTAGAGCGGGTTTTTTTTCATAAAGACCGGCATCAAATTTTTACCCAGCTCAACGTCGGATTGGTCAGGAATAAACATGGTGATCCCTTGCATTTTGTGACCCAGTGCCAGGACATCACGGCCAGGAAAAAAGTAGAAGCCGAGCTGCTTAAATTTTCTCTGGCGGTGGAACAAAGTGCGGAAAATATCATCATTACCGACCTGGACGCCAACATCGAATATGTCAATGCGGCGTTCCTGCAAGTGCACGGCTATACCCGCGATGAAGTGATCGGCCAGAACCCCAGAATGCTCGGTTCGGGCGACACTTCAGCCGCAGTCCATGACCAGATGTGGCAGGCCCTGTTGCAAGGCAAGGTATGGCGCGGTGAGTTTATCAACCGGCGCAAGGATGGTAGCCAATTAATCGAATCGGCCATCATTAGCCCCTTACGCCAGGCTAATGGTAGCGTCAGCCACTACGTCTCGGTGCAGGTGGATATTACCGACCAACAAAAACTCAACGACGAGCTAGACCGGCACCGTTACCACATGGAAGAGATGGTGCAGAGCCGCACCAAAGAACTGGCGATTGCCAGTGAGATGGCCGAAGCCGCCAACCGCGCCAAGAGTGATTTCATCGCCAACATGAGCCATGAAATCCGCACGCCGATGAATGGCGTACTCGGCATGACCTATCTGGCGTTAAATAGTACCAATGACCCGAAGTTGCGCGATTACCTGCAAAAGATCCATCTGTCCGGCCAGCATTTGCTGCATATTGTCGATGATATCCTGGATTTTTCGAAGATCGAGGCGGGCAAGCTGGCACTGGAAAAAGTCGACTTTTCGCTCAAGGAACTACTGCAAGACCTGAACAGCATCATGACCGGAAAAGTCGCAGGCCGCAATTTGACGCTGACCTTCGATATCGATCCGCAAGTGCAAAAATACATGCGTGGCGATCCATATCGGCTCAAGCAAATTTTGATTAACTATACCAACAATGCGCTGAAGTTTACCGAGCAAGGTGACATCAATGTTTTTGTGCGTAAATTGAACACTACCGCAACCGGTTGGATGGTCAGGTTTGAAGTGGAAGATACCGGCATCGGTATGTCTAAGGAGCAGCAGAAAAAACTCTTCCAATCGTTTGAGCAGGCCGATAGCACAACTACCAGAAAATATGGCGGCACCGGTCTCGGACTGGTGATCTGCAAGCGCCTGGCGCTACTGATGGGGGGCGAAGTGGGTGTGTTAAGCACGCTTGGGCAAGGCAGCACGTTCTGGTTTACCGCCCACCTCGATCATCCTGGCAGCCTGCATCAAGAAAATATTCTGTGCACCGAAACGCAAGCTGCACACAGTCATCTGCAGCAACTCAATGAGAGCCGTGGCGCTGCCCGTGTGTTGGTGGTGGAAGATAATCTATTTAATCAGCAAATTGCCAAGGAATTGCTGGAAGCTGTCAAATGTGAAGTGATGGTGGCCGAAAACGGCCAGGTCGCGCTAACTTTGCTGGCGCAGCAAAAATTTGACTGTGTCTTGATGGATATACAAATGCCGGTAATGGGTGGTCTCGAGGCTAGCCGCATTTTGCGCGACATGCCCGGCCTGGCTGATTTGCCGGTGATTGCGATTACCGCGAATGCGATGAATGAAGATCGCAACCATTGCTTGTCGGCAGGCATGAATGATTTTATTTCCAAACCTTTTTCTCCGGATGTGTTCTATAGCACTTTGCTACGCTGGCTAGCGCCTGAGGCAAGGCCGGCGCCGTTGATAGAATTTCTGCCTGAGCCCGAGTCTGAGCATGAAGCGATCGATGAAATTAGCTGTATCGATCTTTCAGTGTTGGCGAAATTTTTCAGCAAGGCGCCCGAAAAAATCGGCATCTTCGCACAAAAATTTATCGACTCTGCGCGCAAGGGTATGACGGAAATCGACGAGGCGCTGCTAGCCAAAAATATTGAGACTCTGAGCGCTTTGGGTCATCGGCTGAAATCCAGCGCACGCACGGTAGGTGCCTATGGCTTCGCTGATCTGTGTCATCAGCTGGAACAACTCAAGCATAGCGGTGATTTGTCTCAGGCCGAGCTCATCGCCCGGCAATTGCTGCCGCTGCTAGAACGCATAGATAGCGAGGTGCAGCTATACCTCAACCCCAACCCAAACCACGATAGCGCTGGTGTAGGCATCGGCCCCGATGCAGGCAGCAATGATATTTCGCAAACTCAAACTCAAACGCAAAAATCACCGCTTGAGGTGGCACTTGAGGCCAATCTGCATGTCGTGATACTAGAGGATGACCCGGTACAGATGGAGATAGTCAGCACCGGCTTGCGCGCGATCGGAGTGAACCGGATAGAAACCTGCTATGAAGGTAATCAGGCTCTCGCGGTGGTGCGCACCTACAACCCGGATCTATTGCTGTGTGATCTCTCCATGCCTGGTATGGATGGCATATCGTTTTTACGCCAGGTGGCGGCACAAGGGTTTTCAGGCAATGTCATTATCCTCTCCAGTGTGGATAGCGGCGTCATGAAGGCTGCCATGAACCTGGCAAAAGCCTATGGCTTAAATTTACTGGCGGCACTGAATAAGCCTTTGCATCTGGACGAACTAAAAAATGCGCTGGCACGTCAACAGCAATTTAAACCTGCGCAAAAACAAGCCGCCAAGGCAGCCGTATTGTCACTGGCGGAACTGCAACAAGGTTTGCTGGAAGACTGCGTGGAAGTGTTTTTTCAGCCTAAGATTTCTGTCATCGACAAAAGAATTACCGGTGCCGAATGTCTGGCGCGCTGGCGCCACCCCGAGCGCGGCATCCTCGGGCCACTCAGCTTTATTCCTGTGCTGGAGGCGCACGGCTTGATTAATGCGCTGACCAAGGTAGTCCTGACCAAAGGTGCGCAACAGCTGGCGCAATGGTCGGCACAGGGGCACCAGCTCAGGATCGCTGTGAATGTCTCAATGGATGATTTGAATGAGCTCGATCTGCCGGAAGAGTTTGAATCCATAGTTAACAATGCGGAAGTTCATTTCGATCAAATCACGCTGGAATTGACCGAGAGCAGATTGATGGAAAATCTGACAGTAAGCCTGGAGATATTAACGCGCCTGCGCCTAAAAGGTTTTGGCTTGTCGATCGACGACTTCGGTACCGGATTTTCCACCATGGAAAACCTGAAGCAACTGCCATTTACCGAACTCAAGGTGGACCGCGCCTTCGTCAACGGCGCATCGCAGGACGAAGCCGCACGCGCCATTCTCGGCTCCAGCATCCAGCTAGGAAAAATTTTCAATCTCAGGCTGGTCGCCGAAGGCGTAGAGAACCAGCAAGACTGGGACCTGATCGCCGACTCCGGCTGTGACGAAGTGCAGGGATTCTTCATCGCAAAGCCCATGCCGGCAGAAGAGTTTATTGATTGGAAAATCAACTGGGAAAGCAAGCTAGTAGCGTGATGAGTAAAGGTGTTGATGTTGATGTTGATGTTGATGTTGATGTTGATGTTGATGTTGATGTTGA
>JAZJYB010000238.1:0-6776 GCA_040390685.1 Pseudomonadota bacterium
CTGGTTTCACAGTAGGTTCTGTAGCAGATTTTAAGAACCAATCAAGCGTGTCTTTTTGAATTGCTAGGACAGAAGCTTGCGACCACAAGCACCGCAATGAATGCCTGATTTCACGATTACACCAGGCTGTGACAAACTTGTGTCTTACCGGGCGCAACGCATGTTCCTTGCAAGCAAATTTATCAATTTTGCATTGTTATATCTGATCCGGCCTTGCTTTGAATCTACTGGTCTGGCGTATCTCGCAGTCGCCGTCTCGAAATCTCGTCACTGCACTCAACATCACCCAACAGCGCTCGCCCCCAAACTGCAATAAGCATTTCTTTATTGCTATGTTAGCTAGCAAAGCAACTGACATTGTCTATACTAAGAGCTCAAACTTAAGGAATACCTCAGCATTTTTCAATGTTTGGATTGACGTTTACGTTAACGTAATATAACTTAGCCTTACTTTTCTAGTGCCGACCTGGATTTACCAAGGTTTTACGGCACCGATCCAGCATCTTGCAACCTTGAGGAAGACATGACCGACTTGTCCATTGCCCAAAAATTAGCCGAATATAAACCCACAAATAAAGTGCGCTTTGTAACTGCCGCCTCCCTGTTTGACGGACACGACGCGTCGATCAACATCATGCGCCGGATCTTGATGGCGAATGGTGCCGAGGTGATTCATCTTGGACACAACCGCTCGGTCGAAGAAATTGTCACGGCGGCCCTTCAGGAAGATGCGCAAGGTATTGCGATTTCGAGTTATCAGGGCGGTCACGTCGAATATTTCAAGTACATGATCGATCTGCTCAGACAACGTGGTGGCGAGCATATCAAGGTCTTTGGCGGTGGCGGTGGCGTGATTGTCCCGGAAGAAATCGCCGATTTACATGCGTATGGCGTCACCCGCATATTTAGCCCGGAAGATGGGCAACGCCTGGGCTTAGTCGGTATGATTTTGTCGATGATACAGGCCTGCGACACGGATCTGTCTGGCTATGCACCAAGCAAAATCGAGGCTTTGACTAAGGGCGAGATGGTAGCGAAACATCGGCCGCTGGCGCAATTAATTACCGCGCTGGAAAACGATAAAGTCTCTGCCAAACTCAAGGCCGAGATCATTAAGGCGGCTGAGCAATGCACCGTTCCGACCTTTGGTATCACCGGCACCGGCGGAGCAGGTAAGTCCTCACTCACCGATGAACTGATACGCCGTATACGTTTGGATCAAGACGATCACTTGAATATCGCGCTGATTTCGATCGATCCGTCACGCCGTAAATCGGGCGGCGCGCTGCTGGGTGACCGCATCCGCATGAACGCGATCAATCCATGGAAGGGCAACGTCAAAGTCTTCATGCGCTCATTGGCCACGCGTGAAGCCGGTTCAGAAATATCCCAGGCCTTGCCCGATGTGATCGCTGCCTGCAAAGTCGCCGGTTTTGATCTGGTGATCGTCGAAACTTCCGGCATCGGCCAGGGCGATGCTGCCATCGTGCAACACGTCGATCTGAGTATGTATGTGATGACGCCAGAATTCGGCGCGCCCTCACAACTCGAAAAAATCGACATGCTCGATTTTGCCGATTTTGTCGCGATCAATAAATTCGATCGTAAAGGCGCGCAAGACGCCTTGCGCGACGTCGCTAAACAATACCAGCGTAACCGCGAAATGTGGAGCAAGAAGCCGGAAGAGATGCCGGTGTATGGCACGCAGGCTTCACGTTTTAATGACGATGGCGTCACCGCTTTATATCAGGGCATATTGCCATTGCTGGCAGCACGCGGTTTGAAACTGTTGCCGAGCAAATTGCCGCTAGTTTCGGTTAAATTTTCCAGCGGAAAAAATGTCATCGTGCCACCAAGCCGCAGCCGCTATCTGGCCGAAATTGCGGACACCGTGCGGCAGTATCACAAGCACAGCGGCAAGCAAGTGCAGCTGGCGCGCGAGCGTCAGCAATTGCAAGAGACTAAACGGATGTTCGCCAAAGCAGGCAGACATGCCGAATTCGACGACCTGATTGCCGAACGCGATCACCACATGGACGGCGAATCGAAAAAACTCGTCGCCATGTGGCCGGATATGCAGGCAGCGTATGCCGGTGACGAATACGTGGTCAAAATCCGCGACAAGGAAATCCGCACGCAGCTGGTCGCGCAAACTCTGTCAGGCACCAAGATCCGCAAAGTCGCCTTGCCGCGCTTTGTCGATCATGGTGAAATCTTGCGCTGGCTGATGCTGGAAAATGTCCCCGGCTCCTTCCCATTTACTGCCGGCGTGTTTGCTTTCAAGCGCGAGAATGAAGACCCGACCCGCATGTTCGCCGGCGAGGGTGATCCTTTCCGCACTAACCGCCGTTTTAAATTGGTCTCGCAAGGGATGGATGCCAAGCGTCTTTCCACTGCCTTCGATTCCGTTACCTTATACGGTGCTGACCCTGCAATCCGTCCTGACATTTACGGCAAGGTCGGTAATTCCGGGGTTTCAGTCGCGACGCTGGAAGACATGAAGGTCTTGTACGATGGTTTTGAACTTTGTGATCCTACCACTTCGGTCTCGATGACGATTAACGGTCCGGCACCGACGATTCTGGCGTTCTTCATGAACACCGCTATCGATCAGCAGATGGAAAAATTCCGCGTCGATAATAAGCGTGAACCGACTATTGATGAAGCAGCCAAGATCAAGGCTTGGGTGCTGATGAATGTGCGCGGCACGGTGCAAGCTGATATCTTGAAAGAAGACCAGGGGCAAAATACCTGTATCTTCTCGACTGAGTTTTCACTCAAGGTAATGGGCGATATTCAGGAATATTTCGTGCATCATCAAGTGCGCAATTTCTACTCGGTATCGATCTCCGGTTATCACATTGCCGAAGCGGGCGCGAACCCGATTTCGCAGCTGGCTTTCACGCTGTCGAACGGCTTTACTTTCGTTGAAGCGTATCTGGCGCGAGGCATGCATATTGACGATTTCGCCGCCAACTTGTCCTTCTTCTTCAGCAACGGCATGGACCCTGAATACACGGTGTTGGGTAGGGTGGCGCGGCGTATTTGGGCAATTGCCATGCGTTACAAATATGGTGCGAATGACCGCAGCCAAAAGCTCAAATACCATATCCAGACCAGCGGCCGTTCACTGCATGCGCAAGAGATCGACTTCAACGATATCCGCACTACCTTGCAGGCGCTGATCGCGATCTACGATAACTGCAACAGCCTGCATACCAACGCTTACGATGAAGCGATCACCACGCCAACCGATGAATCAGTACGGCGCGCGCTGGCGATCCAGCTCATCATCAACCGCGAATGGGGCCTGGCCAAAAATGAAAATCCGATACAGGGCAGCTTTATCATCGAAGAGCTGACCGATCTGGTGGAGGAGGCCGTGATGCAGGAGTTCGAGCGCATCGCCGAGCGCGGTGGCGTGCTAGGTGCAATGGAAACTGGCTACCAGCGCGGCAAGATCCAGGAAGAATCCATGCATTACGAGCATCTGAAACACGACGGCACTCTGCCTATCGTCGGGGTGAATACCTTCCGCAATCCTAAGCAAGGCGACACGCCGCAGAAGATAGAACTGGCGCGCTCGACTGACGAAGAAAAGCAATCGCAATTGGCACGTTTAGCTGATTTCCACCAACGCCACGCCCACATCGCACCGCAGGCGCTGGCAGCATTGCAGCAAGCGGCCATCAATGATGAAAACGTCTTTGCCACCTTGATGGATGCAGCGCGGGTTTGCTCTTTGGGGCAAATCACTACGGCGCTGTTTGAAGTAGGCGGGCAGTATCGGCGGAATATGTAATCTGCCGAGCTGATAAATCCAATTGGCGGGCGCATAGCTGCGTGGGGTTGTAGCAGCGAGCCTCGCAATACTGATGTATTGCTGCGTATTCGGTAAATGCGGCGCAGCGGTCTGCATCCCGCGAATTGAATTTATCAACACGTCATGTCAGTATCGTAGGTCGGAAAAGCGTAGCGCCTTCCGACAATGTGCGACAGATGTCGGAAGGCGCTGCGCTTTTCCAACCTACGTCCGGCTTGATGTCCAGCTGAGCATATCGCCCAGCTGACCTTGGTTTTTTTACTCTTAGGCGCATATTGATATTACACATATTCGTGCGTACTCGCGCTCGGTTATAATCTATGCCTTCCGATTTACTGCTTTGAAAGAATTTATGTCTACGCTACCAGCTTGCCCTGTCTGCTCCATGGAAAACACTTATCCTGACGGCGAAAATTACGTTTGTGCCGATTGTGGTCACGAATGGCATATGGTCGCTGCGGAGACAGGCAGTGACAGCGATGACCGTATCGTTAAGGATTCGAACGGCAATGTTTTGTCGGATGGCGATGCTGTTGTGCTGATCAAAGATTTGAAGGTCAAGGGATCATCGATCACCCTGAAAATGGGTTCCAAGGTCAAGAGCATCCGTTTAGTCGGCGGCGATCACGAAGTCGATTGCAAAATGGATGCCGGCAGTTTTATGTTGAAGGCTTGCTTCCTCAAAAAAGTCTGATTTGATCCCGTCGTGAATGGAAAGCTAGCTTATTTACGGTTAGCTTCTTTTTCGCAACGGGCAATTTCTGCTTCATAGGCATTGAGAAAAACATTGCCAAAAAAGGTTTTATTTTGGCTCGCCCTTTCTTTCTTGATGCCTTGATATATCTCTACCAACTGCGCCCACATCTTGGCTTTTCTTGTCGATGGGAAAAGCTTTTCTGTGAGGTTGGCTTCGCCTAATTGGTGTTCTATTTTTGCCGGATCAAATCGTTCAATACCGTCTTCTTGTGCACTATGAAAGCCAACCAGCATGGCACTATGATGTGCTTGCAGATCGCGATAGGCTTCTTGCATCGCTTCGACTGGAGCCATAAATCCGGGCATTCTCTTGCGTAGCATTTGCAGCACGACTGCATCAGCTTTTTGCAAAAATTTCAGCGGATTATTGTTGCGCATAACGATCATCGTGGCATCGGCATTGACTTCACGTTTCACCAGCGAGCGATTCTGCAGCAGACTATGGGTGCCGTGAATAGAAACGCTAAGCAATTTACCCAACATCTCCATCAATTCCGGCGTCAATTTGCTACGATTTGCCATCTCCTGGGCCTGGTCGGCAATCCCCGCGCCTTTCAGAAACGCTTCAAAAAGTTCTTGTTGCGTGACTTCAACTGATTCGACTGCTTCGTTAGACGGCTGTTCAGACATGAGGTGTGTTCCTGTTGTAGTCGCGGGTGTCGCGACTGGTTTGATGACGAAATGATGAATAGTGGGATTAGATTAGTCTAACCATCAGCATTGATGCGTGTGATGAGCTTGGCAAGCATTTGTTCTGCCTTATCATTTTCTACCTGGCAGGTGCCGGCGTTCTCGTGTCCACCACCACCGTACTCCAGCATCATAGGGCCAATATTCGATTTCGAGCGGCGGTTGAGGATGGACTTGCCGGTGGCAAAAACAGTATTTTGATTTTTAAGACCCCAGAGCACATGGATAGAAATATTCGTATCCGGAAATAAGGCATAAATCAGGAAACGGTTGCCCGCAAAGATGGTTTCTTCATTGCGCAAATCTAGTACCACTAAATTCTTATATACCTTGGCACATTTGAGGATCTGCGCCTTGCATTTTTCTTCATGTTCAAAATACAGATCGACGCGCTCTTTGACGTCTGGACTTTGCATGATTTGATCAATAGTCTGGGTCTTACACAGACTAATTAAATCCATCATCAAAGCGTAATTTGAAATTCTGAAATCGCGGAAACGGCCAAGCCCGGTGCGGGCATCCATCAAGAAATTCAATAAGTCCCAGCGCTCAGGATTGAGCACTTCTTCACGGCTAAATTGCGCCGAATCGCCCTTATCTACCGCGGCCATCATCTCGTCCCAGGACGCCGGGAAGGCAGTATTGCCGCCGTAATAATCATAAACTACACGGGCAGCGGAGGGCGCTTCAGGGTGAATCACGTGATTGATACGGGCGCCATCATTGCGTATGAGTTCTGAGAGATGATGGTCGAAGGCCATGTGTATGCCTTCAACGTAGGGGAGATTGGTACTGATGTCGTTGCCGGTAACTTCGATTTTTCCATCCTGCATGTCCTTCGGATGGACAAACTTGATTTCATCAATTAGATCAAGATGCTGGAGTAAAACGGCGCACACCAGACCGTCAAAATCACTGCGGGTAATAAGACGGAATTTTTTTGTATCGGCAGACATGAATACTCCCTGTGATTGGATAGTTTTCTGCTCGGCAATAATGTTGATTGCGGAAATTACCGAACCCGTGCAAAAACTACTTTAATCACTTTTAGCTGCGCTGTCTATCTGTACCGTAGATTTTTTCCGTAGAACAGTCTGCTTTGCACATTGCTTATTTTGCCGTTGAAGAAGTCGATAAAAAGTCTTGACAAAAAAAGCCCCGTTTTGCGCAGAGTCGTACGCAAAACGGGGCTTAAGTATCAATCAACCGGCCATCAATCGAAACTAACTTCCTTACGGTTATCACGCGAGACGCGATCGATCATCTTGTTGTAAGGGTCCACGCCGACTTCAAACGGTTTTTCTTTCACCGTAATTGTTACGCTCGAATCCCCACCTTTGACGATGCGTTTTTCGCTGAATAGCACACGCTCATCTTTTTCCTTGGCACCCTTGGCACGGGCAAAGATCGCGAGCTCTATCGGCTCGTCATAGCTGCGGGCGGACTCTTTGCCTTTGCCATCGGATTCCATTTTTGCCAGATGCAGTTTCATCGTCACATCCCACTG
>JAZJYB010000239.1:0-1501 GCA_040390685.1 Pseudomonadota bacterium
TTCATTCTATTTTATTCACTGTATTTCACACTAATGCCAATTACAAGGCATTTCTACTCTTATTAGGACTTACGCAAAATTGTCCCAGCTTTATGGTGCAGCAAGGAATTTGGATAACCTGCTATTCGCATGCGAAACGATCTGTGCCTGCCAGCACAGATGCGCCCTGCCAGGGTTGCCGCAGGCAATGCACCTGCACGGAAAGGCGACACAACAACGCTGCGGCGGTTTTGTGTAAGTCCTGCTTATGTGTAGCTGCCGAGAGTAGCTATACGCATCAGGCCACGGTAAACGAAATAAGCGATGCCATACCAAATGCGCCGGTACCAGGCCTGATTGGCATATTCTTTAGGGTCTACAGGTGTACCTTCAGCGATACCTTGCTCAAGGAAAGTTGTCAATGTCTCTGAGAAAGCCTGATTTCGAATCACAATATTGGCTTCCTGGTTGACGAAGAGACTTAAGCCGTCAAAATTACTTGATCCGACTGTCGCCCAATCGTGATCGATCACTGCCACTTTGGCATGCAATTGCGTCTTTTGATATTCAACAATTTTTATCCCATGAGCAAAAAGTTTAGGGTAAAAGGAATTTGCTACCGCATCCTGCAGCCTGAATTGGCCGACTCCGATGAGCAAGGTGACATCGACCCCACGGTTCGCCGCTGAGATTAAGGCGCGGCGGAACTTTCCTCCTGGCGCAAAATACGGCGTTGCCAAAATAGCCCGTTTTCTAGCCAGACCCAAGGCCTGCAAATACGCCCTTTGTATGGTGGTGCGATTGCGCAAATTGTCGCGTACCACCAGCGCCGCCAGCATAGGTTGTGACGCAGTTGATCGAAGTTGTTGCCGCAGATTCCTGATCAATTTCAGGCGTGATAACAAATTCAATCTCCCCAATCTTAACCACTGCGTTCTTATCTCAAGGAGTATATGAGCAACCAGATCTCCCTCAATGTGCACAGCAAAATCCCAACGGGGGAGTTCAAGCGCCGCCCCCGATCCATCGTCAGAAATGAGATCGTCAATGATATTGAGGCCGCCGACCAGCGCAATCTTGCGGTCAATCACGCAAATTTTTCTGTGTGTGCGGGCCAGGCCACGCTTAAACCAAGGATTAAAGCGGCGGCAATCGACGCCCGCCTGGGTAAATTCTTTTACTAAGTTTATAGAGCGTGCATCGCCAGTTCCTATCCAATCAATAATTACCCTGACTTGCACGCCACGAGCCGCAGCTTGGCTCAGCGCGAATTGAATTTTTTTTGTGGTTTCGTCGTCCGCAAAGATGTAGGTTTCAAGATAAATTTCTTGTGTCGCGTGTTCAATCTCCGACAAAATTCTAGAAAAATAATCAGCACCGCAATGCAGCAGTGTGACCTTGTTGCCCGAAATAAAATTGAGCTTACGCATGCTTTAAACAGCGTGACCGAGATATTTTAAGGTGGCGATTATCGGTACATGATCCGATAATTCGGCCCATGGCAGGCCACTCAAGACCTCAG
>JAZJYB010000240.1:0-2922 GCA_040390685.1 Pseudomonadota bacterium
ACCGTTCCAAATTTAAAGATGCGATGACCAAGATCGGGTTGGGTTCAGCCCGTTCTGGTGTGGCGCATACGATGGATGAATCTTGGGCAGTACAAAAAACATTGGGCTTCCCGACGATTATTCGCCCATCATTTACCATGGGTGGAACTGGCGGCGGTATCGCCTATAACGAAGAAGAATTTGAAACAATTTGCAAGCGCGGTCTGGAAGCATCTCCGACTAGCGAATTGTTGATTGAGGAATCTTTGATAGGCTGGAAAGAGTATGAAATGGAAGTGGTGCGCGATAAGGCGGACAACTGCATTATCGTTTGCTCTATCGAAAACCTAGACCCTATGGGTGTGCATACTGGCGATTCAATTACAGTAGCGCCGGCGCAAACGCTGACTGATAAAGAATATCAAATCATGCGTAACGCCTCGTTAGCAGTGTTGCGTGAAATTGGTGTGGATACAGGTGGATCCAACGTTCAGTTTTCTATCAACCCGGTTGATGGACGCATGATCGTCATCGAGATGAATCCGCGTGTTTCACGCTCTTCCGCTTTGGCATCAAAAGCCACAGGTTTTCCGATTGCAAAAATTGCTGCAAAACTGGCAGTGGGTTTTACCCTCGATGAATTACGCAATGATATTACCGGCGGCGCTACACCAGCGTCGTTCGAACCTTCAATTGATTACGTCGTCACAAAAATTCCTCGATTTACTTTCGAAAAATTTCCGCAAGCCGACAATCGCCTGACTACGCAAATGAAGTCAGTTGGCGAAGTCATGGCGATCGGTCGTACCTTCCAAGAATCTTTCCAGAAGGCCTTGCGCGGACTGGAAGTTGGCGTTGATGGTATGAACGAGAAGACCCAGGATCGTGAGATTTTGGAAAGAGAATTAGGCGAGCCAGGACCAGATCGCATTTGGTATGTTGGTGATGCTTTTGCCTGTGGTTTTAGTCTGGAAGAAGTGCATCATTTGACGCATATTGATCCGTGGTTTTTGGCTCAGATCAAAGACATTGTCGATATTGAACTCTGGTTGGAAACACAGACGCTAGAGGCACTCGATAAAGATGTATTGCTGAAATTAAAGCAAAAAGGTTTTGCTGATCGACGCCTGGCAAAGCTGCTAAAAACAACTGACACCGCCGTGCGAAACCAGCGCCGTGCTTTAAACGTGCGCCCTGTGTACAAACGCGTTGATACTTGTGCAGGTGAGTTCGCCACCAAAACCGCCTATATGTATTCAACCTATGAGGAAGAATGCGAGTCAGCACCGACTGATAAGAAAAAAATCATGGTGCTGGGCGGTGGGCCTAACCGTATTGGTCAAGGTATTGAGTTTGATTATTGCTGCGTCCATGCTGCTTTTGCGATGCGTGAAGATGGCTATGAAACCATCATGGTTAACTGTAATCCTGAAACGGTTTCGACAGATTATGATACTTCAGACCGTCTGTATTTTGAGCCATTGACGCTGGAAGACGTGCTCGAAATCGTGGATAAAGAAAAACCTGTCGGCGTCATTGTGCAATACGGTGGACAAACGCCATTGAAGTTAGCGCTAGAATTGGAGGCGAATGGCGTACCTATTATCGGTACATCGCCAGACATGATCGATGCTGCTGAAGATCGTGAACGTTTCCAGAAAATGCTGCATGAATTTGGTTTGCGCCAACCGCCAAACCGTACCGCCCGTACTGAAGTTGATGCCTTGGCCTTGGCCGATGAAATTGGTTATCCGCTGGTTGTGCGTCCGTCGTATGTGCTGGGTGGACGTGCGATGGAGATCGTGCATGAGCGGCGCGATCTTGAACGATACATGCGTGAAGCGGTTAAAGTCTCGCATGATTCTCCAGTCTTGCTAGACCGGTTCCTCAACGATGCGATTGAAGTTGACGTCGATTGTTTGTCGGATGGACAGCGCACTTTTATCGGCGGTGTCATGGAGCATATCGAACAAGCTGGGGTGCACTCCGGTGATTCCGCCTGTTCATTGCCACCATATTCGCTCAAGCAAGAAACCATTGATGAGTTGAAGCGCCAGACTTCGCTGATGGCAAAGGGGTTGAATGTCGTTGGCCTGATGAATGTGCAATTTGCGATTCAGCAGCAAGACGGCAAGGATGTTGTCTTCGTCCTAGAGGTAAATCCACGCGCATCACGTACCGTGCCGTTTGTGTCTAAAGTGACGGGTCTGCAATTAGCTAAAATTGCTGCGCGTTGCATGGTTGGCCAGTCATTGGATTCGCAGGGAATTATCAATGAAGTTATTCCTTCTTACTTCAGTGTGAAGGAGGCGGTCTTCCCATTCGTGAAGTTTCCTGGTGTAGATACAATTCTTGGCCCAGAGATGAAATCGACCGGCGAAGTAATGGGTGTCGGTAAGACTTTCGGCGAAGCCTTTGTTAAATCGCAACTCGGTGCAAGTATTAAACTGCCAAAATCAGGTAAAGTTTTCTTGAGTGTCAAAACGGCGGACAAACCGCGGGCTGTTAAAATTGCTCAAGATTTGTTGGGTATGGGTTTCGCCTTGGTTGGTACCAAAGGTACGGCAGCGGCGATCGTTGCAGCAGGTATTCCTTGTGCAACGATTAATAAAGTTGCTGAAGGCCGGCCACACGTTGTTGATATCATCAAGAATCGCGAGATTGCCATGGTGATCAACACCGTCGAAGAAAAGCGCAATGCGATCAACGATTCTCGTGCGATTCGGGTTTCGTCTCTGGCAGCTGGCGCAGTGACCTATACGACTATTGCTGGAGCAGAAGCAGCGGTAGAAGGAATGCGTCACCTGAATGAATTGCATGTCTATGATTTACAAGGACTGCATAAAACCTTACACTAAGTCTTCAAGAGTAAGTTTTTAAAAGTTAGGTTTTAGTACGAAGCCGCAGGTAACAACAGCTTTGCTGGTGTTCATGTGGCTTCTG
>JAZJYB010000241.1:0-47755 GCA_040390685.1 Pseudomonadota bacterium
ACGTCAATGGCGGGTGCGCTTTTTTGTGTTGCCTTATTTTTGTGCCAGTATGATTTTTTCAGCACTCAATATGCCTGCTGTCACTGTACCTTCCACCACCACTTTCTTACCTTCAAGGCTGGCCGCATCGATGCGGATGAAAGTAGTTGTGGCACTCCATTGCACGGTGATAGTTTCTCGTTCGGTTTTCAATGAGAAAGTCTTGGCGCTGGTATCGACCTTGCTGGCAGTACCAGGGCGCCCGACGACCGCGCCATGGTCCGATTCTTTTTCGCATTTGATCGAACTGGCCTTGACCATACCGACTGCGGTAAGGCTGCCGCGGACTTCAATTTGCATATTGTTGGCAAGTTGGGTAACACCGGCACAAGAGACCGGATCTAGCATCGCGCTGCTGGCGTCAACTGTCACGCCGCGCAGGGTGAAATTCGCGTTGGAAATAAAATCAAGAATGGTGCCGTGCAGTTCGACTTCATGGTCTTTTTCTTCGCCTATGCCACGTATCACTATTGTGCTTGCCTTGAGCGTCTTGTCAGACCCATAGCTGCCTTTGATCACCACGTAAGTTCCGTTCTTGAGATCGGCGAAACCTTTTCCTGCTTGATTAAAAAGCGCGGACGAGGCATCTACTTTAATCCCGTTAATCGTGAAACTCTTGTTGCCTGCATCGAGTGCAGCAATTGGCCCGCCGAGCTCAGCTTCCTTACCTTCATTTTCGCCTTTGCGGTCACTTAACTTAATCACTTTGGCCTTGATTGCTGCGCCTGTGCTGACCGTGCCTAAAGGAACAGACACATGCACTTCAAGCCCGTTGGCGAGTACTGCACCAGCCGGCAACAGTTGCGCATCTGCATAGTCGATGAGCAGATCGCCAAGTTTAAATGTATGGGCACTGCTGGAGAGTTCGGTAATAACTCCGTGCACGCGGTTGTAGGCCTCGCCGGCTTCTTCTTGCGCAATGCGGGTGGCTTGCATGGTGGATTTTCCAGCCGCATCGGTCTTGATCAGTGCGTGGATTTCAACAACATCATTAAGCTTCACATCGGCCAATTTTGTATACGGTGCAGCGAACACGGTGACTGGCCCCAGTGTCGCATCGGTATTAATGAAAATGCTTTGTCCCAACACCGTTAGCGAGCCAGCTACGAGATCGAGCTTTTCGACCACACCTTCAACTTCCGAATTCACCCGTATCTGTTTGGCGACCAGGTTACCATCGTGCTGTACTTCAACGTGCTGGCCAAGTTTGAGTTCGACAGTTACGACAGTGCCGTCTTCGTGTTCCTTGCCGGCGGCTACCGCATGATTATCGATACGTTTACCATCCACAATCAAACTGCCAAAACCAGTCACAGTACCGGAAATAGTGGCGTTGCCTGATGCGGCTGGCGGCGTGGTAGCTACCGGAGTGGTATAGCTAGAACCACCACCACCGCAAGCGCTCAAAATACCCGCAACGCAAACCGTAGCGAGCATGGATAGTGTTGACTGTTTACTCATTATTTCCTCCTCAGGGTGATCGTCAAAGCCGGACGAATGCATCACGAGATTATAGGACAATAATTTTTGCGAGCGTTGCAAATTACAAATTTTCACCTCTGTTTTTAATGCGATTTATTAAATCTTGCGAATCTCGATGATTCGATGGCAATAAAGCATTTTGTTAATTTTGAATCAGTAGCGATAAATTTTTTTTACTGATTTCTACATTTCCCAAGCTTAGCTGTATTCCCGAATGGAGCCTGGGAATACAGCAATTTTTTTAACAAGCCGAGCTGATCTTATGCAATTCCTTGACGGTAGTGATGAAGCCGTATTCGTCCTTGTCGCTGACGTAGTAGTAAACCATATTGTTTTTCAACATGACTACGCCTATCCCGCCGTAGCCTGACATATACGGTATCCAGCGGTCAGCGCTGCAACCCAGGCTCGCCTTGGCGTTGTAGGTCCAAAAGCCGTGATAGTAATTGGAGGTGCTGGTGCCGGTGGTCAGGCCGAGGTTGGCGGTCTTTTGCATCGCTTCACTCAAGAGCACTGAATCTAGCATCGCCACCGCGCCAATGGTGCCGGCATCTTTATACAGAAAATTACCCATTTTGACGAAATCATCGTGGTGAAACGTCAAACCGTAACCACTGTATGGCTGCAAGACAGCATCATTGGTACGCAGGCTGGTTTTGCTGGTTGGACTCATTCCCAAAGGTGTATATATTTCAGCCACCAACATGTCGGTGAAAAAATCCTTGGTGCTGGAATTTTCCTGGGTCCGGTAAATATTTTGTAGTGCGCGCCCGAGCAGGAAGGTGTCGGTGGTGTGATAGATCCAAGTCGTGCCCGGTGTCTTTTTGTTGGCATAGGAACAGGAGAAAGCCACGCGGTCGGCGTAAGTCGCTTTCTTGAAAAAGCCATTCGACATCGCGGTCGAGCCTTCATCGGATTCATAGCCAGCCAAATTGTAATTGCCGGTCGCCATGTCGAGCGTGTTCAATAAAGTCGGCGCCGTCCACTGTGTGCCTGTGCATTCAGGAACCTGACTGCCTATACTCAAGGTTTTTTGCGTGCCACTGTATTTCTGCTCGGCGCGCATCAAGCCTAGCGCACCCACCATCGACTTTGCGGTCGAATACGAGGGCAGGTCAAGCACCTCGCAATACGGGTAAGTTCCATAGCGGGTATTGCATCCGCCGACATAGTTCACACCGTTGTAGGAAACCCCGTACATCGTCATATACGCCGCGGTTTGCTGGCTGCCGATATTCGCGATGGTGATGCCCGCCGACGGGTAATCCGTTGCAAGGGCAGCGATCGGTTTGGTCGGCATCCGGTTGGCCACCTCGGCCTCGTAAGCCGTGATCAACGCCGCCGCCCCGGACACTGTCGCGGGGGTATAAGTTGCGCTCAAATTACCCCAGGCATTGAACTGAAAATATTCGCAAGTTTCTCCCGCTATTTGATACGAGACATTGGAGATACTTCCGCCATCCTTGAACAGGAAAGACAGCACGCCGTTGTGCGTGCAATTATTCAGTTTTTGTTGCAAGGCAAAGGGAATTGCGGCGCGCGAATAGCCGTTGTCGGTGCTCTCTTTCCAAACCCGGCCCGGCTCGAGTATCAAGTTCCAGTTCGCATGCGTGGTCAGCAACAAGCCACGGTTAACGGGAATCAGATGGGTGCCATCCTGCACAAACTGATATGAAAAATTCGGCAAATGGCCAGGGTCGGTATAGCTTCCCACCACGCCCTTGGTGGATTTGATATTGCCACTAGTGCTGTTGTTGGTTAAGGTCAGCGTGCCCTGAAAATTTGCATCAGGGTTGGCGGCACCAGCGGGAACCGCGTAAGCGCTGTAATCGACCAGCGCGGCCGCAGTGCTGGTCATGGTGCTATAGCTGAGATTGCTCCTGCTGACAACACCGTTGCCGCTCAATGAATCGTACACCTGCGCGCAAGCACTGGCCGAAAGCGAGAGGCTTGCGCACGCAAGCGTTAAATATTTCCAATTAATCATTTCGTCTCCATAGGTATTGAATATGTTTTTTGATCTATTTTCATTACACAAAATTTATCGCTTCAAACCTCAAATGACATCACGAAATTACCCATATTGCTTGGTATGCTGCTTGGTACGCATTGGATGCAAAGAGCGACAATCCATTCTGAATCGCGACACTCTTGATGTCTATTCCCCTGACGGGCTAACCCGATAGGGTATGCATGGAAATGCGTTTGGATTCGGGCCGGAAATACATCAATGATTGTGACCAAGTTCAATCAAGTTTTTGCTGAGT
This sequence comes from Pseudomonadota bacterium, assembly GCA_040390685.1. GTDB lineage: Bacteria > Pseudomonadota > Gammaproteobacteria > Burkholderiales > Burkholderiaceae_D > Undibacterium. The sequence goes on from JAZJYB010000241.1 coordinate 3,789, forward strand.
TCCACGATCTAGTATCCATGCCGGTATCCCAGAGGCAAGCGTGGCGATACCCAGCAATAACACTGCCATCCAGACCAGAGTGGCGTAATGATTATCTCCTAGCAGAAACGAGCCTATCATCGGCCCTGAAGCCAGTCCCATCTTGGAGGCGAAGCCACCCCAGACTGCGGTCTGGCCAGTCTGGTCGAAGCGGGCGCACATGCCTAACAAATACGCGATGACAAAGTTCCATGTAATGCCAGTGACAAAATTGGCGGCGATCCAGATCCATTTGGCCTCGCTGTAGAGCAGGGCCCAACTGCCGATGATGGCCAGAAGCATACCGGTGACGATGGGCTTAAAGATGCCGTAATGGGTCGACAGCAGCACCACCAGTAATGCGCCGAGCATACCCAGCCAATTGGCCAGGCCGAGTGTCTCACTGATGAAGCCTATCTGCAGCCCGGCGTTTTTTCCTAGCCCGATGATGAAGGCATACAGCCCCATATTTGCGGCCTGAAACAGGAACACGCTGAACAGCGCGAATAGCAGGGATTTCAGCATCAAGGGTGCGGCGGCGGCTGCATCTGGCAATGGGGCGACGACCGGATAATCAGGCAGAAAGTGCAGCATCAGCAGCGTGACGAGGGAGAAAAATATCAGTGAGATAAACAGGATAGCTGTGCCGAACAAGCTCACCAGAAACGGCAGACACATCACGCCCAAGCCACCGGCGCCAGCCTGCACCAATAACAAGACGCCGAAGGTGCGGTCGGGTGCGCGGGTGCGTGCAAAAATAGAAAAGCCCAAACCAACCAAGGCACCACCAATGCAACCGTGCAGGAAGCGCACTGCCATGAGGGTACTGGGATTTGTGACAGGAATCGAGAGTAGGTCCATCACGATTAATCCCAGCAGCATCAATTTTGCGCTCGGTTTCCAGTTCAGACGCCGGACGATAAATGCCATCAATAGTGCGCCACAGGCGCCGCCATACATATTGAAGGAGCCGACCATGCCCGCCTGTTTGTTGGTAAAGGCCAGGCCTTCCTTCAGGCCATCAACCAGTGCGGGCATGATGTTGACATAAAACAGCCCGGCCGTCGCGAGGAAAGAAAGCAGCACACGTGCAGTCATGCTGTCTGGTGCCACTTTGGGGAATGCTTTAGAAATTATCATTGTCGATTCAGGTAAGAAATCAAATTCAAAAAGTGGTCATTAACTGCAATCCACACCATGCTGTGTCAAAAAATCAGTGAGCGGCGCGAGCTCTTCTGCGTATTCTCGCCAGCGCTGTAGGGAACTGCGATATACCGGCTGCCTTACCTGTGCCGCGCTGGCGGTGGCTGCGGGCGAGGTATTTTTATGGAAATCAAGGCAGCCTTCCTCCCATTCCAGAGCGCAAAATTCCAGCATGGTGCGTGTGGTATTTTCCTGCTGGTCGACCAGGGTTTCGTAGTCAAGATCGAGAAACTGCCCTGGCATGACTTCGCGCCAATGCTGCATCAGGCGGTGGTAGGCCAGGTAATACTGACCCAGGTCGTCCAGGCTATACGAGAACGGGTAGCCCATGCGAAACAGGGTCTTGTACATGGCGTAACAACTATCCAGCGGATGACGGCGCAAGTGGATGATCTTGGCACCTGGCAGCGCCATGCGGATCAAACCCAGGTACAAATAATTTTGTGGCGTCTTGTTGATCAGGTGCGCTGCCGGGTTGCCATAAGCGGTAATGCCAGCGCGATAAATTTGCCCGAGTTTTGCCATATCAATCTGGGCTGAGCGCTGTATCATTTCCAGCTTGCCGCCGCTGCCGGCCGCCAGCTGCATCAAGCCATACGCGAAATAATTGATCTCACCCAGGCTGCTTACTTTGCTGTGCGAACTTAAGATGCGGTCGACCAGCGTGGTACCGCTGCGCGGTAATCCCAGGATAAAAAAAGATGGCTCACTGGCGACAGGTGGCGGCGCCTTCGCCAATACTTCGGCCGTAAAAACCTGCTGGATGCGCGCCATTGCTGCCACATCCTGCTCGACACTATATGCCAGCATGCTGCGCCGCCGGTTCGCCCCGCGCTGTAAATATGCAAAAGACTTTTTCGCTTCGCCAAGGTCTTCATATTCCTTCGCCAGCGCAAAACAGAGTGGTACTTCGCCCGCATTTGCAACCGGCAATTGATCGAGTTTTTGACTCAACTCTGCAATATGCTGGGTCTCTGGTCGCCAGGTCTTAAGCATGCTGCGGTTGAGGTAAGCGCCGAGATCGCCGGGGTCTAGCTGAATCACCAAATTGAATAATTCTTCGGCGCGCTTGATCTCACCGAGTGCCACACAGGACGAAGCGAGATTGAAAACATACGGCGCATGCTCGGGCTGCAACAGCACGGCGCGTTCGTAGCAGCGGCCAGCCTGCTCATGCGCGGCGCAATGCAGATACATTTGCGCCGCCTCTTGCAATAGATGGGCATCATGGCTGGCGATTTGCTCAAGTTCCGCCAGCTTGCGCAAGGCTTGCTCAATCTGACCGCAATAAATCTGGCTCTCGATTTCGCGCAGCAAAGCGGCCTTGTGATCGGGCTGCAATTTGACGGCGCTGCTTGCGCTGGCCAGCATCGCAGCAAAATTACCCAGCCTTTGCCAGACCTGGCTCAGCATCAAGAGCAGCGAGACCGATTGCGGTTGCATTGCGGTGATTTCGCCGCACAAGATGGCCGCCGCCTCGTTTTGGCCGCTCAGCAAGTATTGATCAAGCTGCTTGATGTGCGTAGAAAAATCTTGCTGGCTCATGGATACAATCGTCAGGGGAAGAGAATGCAACATCCTACAATAATAAAGCGCGCTGCCCGCCAACATTTCCGTGGTGTCAGGCAGCGCCGGCTTTAGAAACTATAGTTGGCTGAAACGCCTATGGTTCGCGGTTGCGAGATCAACACCTTGGAGCCATTGCCATAGTAATTCTGGCCTGGCCCGGTACCCATCGACGCCTCCAGAAATCCGCCGGTGATGCCGTCATTATTCGTCAGGTTCTTGACGAAGAATGTAGCACTCCATTTTTCACCGGTCAGGGTAGAAGATAAGCCCCATTGCGAAAAACTGTCCCAGGTATTTTTGACTTTGACCGAGGAAGAAATCGCATTTTCAGTCGCTCCTTGATAGTACGCGTTGATACGGTTGGTCCAGTACAGGCCGTTTTCAAACATCATGGTGTGATCAAGCGAAGCGCTGAAGGTATTTTTTGCGGTACCCGGGAGCCGCGTGCCGGCCTTGGCAGTGACTACACTAGGCTTATCTGCACGCAGTACGTTTTCATCAAGCTTGGCATCCACATAAGCATAGCTAAAACCATAGCGCCATGCATCAAGGAGCTTGCCGCTGAGTTCCAGCTCTAGCCCACGGCTGCTGGCCTTACCGCCGTTTTGCGCCACGTAGAAACCCCAGTTCGGCGTGGTGGTGTCGATCTGGATATCCTTCCATGCAATATTGAAGACCGAGGCGTTGTAACGCAGATCGCCACTGGTTCCCTTGATCCCTAGTTCCGTATTGATATTCGTATCAGGCTTGAAGGTTTGCCAGGCTTTGCTCTCGGCAAAGTTGCCGGTCAATGGCACGGCATTGGCACCGGCGCGACGATAACCTTCGGATGCGGTCATGTATAACATTTGTGTCGGGCTCAGATCCCATGAGATATTGCCCTTGAACAGATTGCCGGAATCATTCTGGGAAAACAAGGTATGCGTGGTGGCGTTGTAGGGCGCGATCACGCCGGAACCAAGCACAGAGTCATTGCTGAAATCAGTCTTGAAGTTTCGCATGCCGCCAGTGATGCGCAGGGTCGGCGCGAGATTCCAGGTCAGCTCGCCGAACAAGGCGCGCTCCTTGAAATTTTGCGCACGCTGGAAGACAAAATCATTGTCGCTACCCACACCTGCGGTCGGCTTCGCCACATCGGCCCAGGCTTTCAGGCCGCGCAAATAACTGAACTGTGCTGCGTCCAGATCCTGATTTTGGTAATAGGCACCGACGATGTAATCAAGCGCACCGCCTTTTTTCGAGACCAGGCGCAGCTCCTGGACAAAGGCTTTGTCGCCATAGCTGCGGATCGCCTGGGCCATCGGGCGTGGGTAGTTGTAATAGTAATCTGCCAGCCAGTTATTCTTGGCATAAAAACCGGTGTTCTCCGACAAGCTGCTGCCGCTCTGGTCGTAATGCGAAGTTCCGGAAGATAAGGTGGCGAAGCCGAGATCCAGATCCATCTCCAGCGCAGTCAAATTCACGTCACGGGTGGATGGTTCGAGCTGAATTGAGCCGTTTTCATATTTGCCGTAGGCTACGCCATAACCGTCATTGCCGCGCGTTGGCTGGCGTCTTCCGCCAATGTCATCGCTCTGGGTCTGGTACGTCAGTAAGGCCTGAAAATTGGCGAAAGGTTTGGCCAGCAGGGACAAACGCGCATAGTCTATCTTGACGGTATCTGCGTCCTTGACCGTGCGATAGCTGGCGGCCGGATCGAGGATGCCATTCGGTGCAACCGGTGCACCTTTGGCGTCGAGCACATACACATTTTTATAGTCAATGGTGCCGGCACTGTCGACCTTGCCTGCTGCAACTCTTAAGGCCATCTTATCGCCGAGTGGCATATTGAACACGCCGTCGATGGTCTTGTTGGTCCCGCTCGAACCTTCGCTTTGGCTCATGCTGCCTTCAATTTTTGCGGAAAAATCCTTCAGCTCCGGACGACGGGTAATGTAACGTACCGTTCCGCCTAAAGAACCGGAACCATATAGCGTGCCTTGCGGGCCGCGCAAAATTTCCACCCTTTCCAGATCCTTGATCAGGAAGTTGGCGAAGATCGGCGTGTTGTTGACATAGGTGGAGACCGAAGGCACGGCAGACGTCTGGAAATCACCAAGCGCCGAGCCATTCACATTGAGTCCGCGTATCGTCACACCGCTGATCACGCCTGAATTGCGCGCGCCGCGGTCCACCACCGATGCACCCGCCACGCCACGCAGCATTTCTGCCTGATCGCTAATGTTCTTGTCTTCAAGGCTCTGGCCGCTGATGGCAGAAATATTGTAGGGAATTTTCAGGATGTTTTCTTTGCGGCCTTGCGCAGTCACGGTGACTGTACTAATTTCTTCTTTGTCTGCGCTTTGTGCCAGTACTGTCGGCGCGGAGCCGGCGGCAAAGGCAATTGCGATGGCGGATGCCAGAGTTTTTTTCTGCAACAACTTGGTAGGTTTCATCTTTGCTCTCTCCAGGGTAAGGATTTATTTTTTGTGTGTGGTTCTTGGTGTAGCTGCCGCAGGTAGCCGCTTAGCCGCGTCAGGCAAACTATCTGTGATGTGGCAAGCCCGGTCAATTACCCTATTGTGTTACCTCAATTGTGGAATTGTGAGAATTCGTACCGTTGTTTTATAGTGGCTACCTGCAGGATCTGTGTTCATTGATGCAAAGAACTATTTAAACAATACTTTGGAGTGAAGGCGCAAATGGCAAGCGCGCACCTCCATGTGATAATTTAACAAGTGAAAACTAAGGGCCAAATGACAAACTTTACTATAGCCGCAATACAAATGCCGATTTCTGCAAGCACTGAGAATGTCAGTGCTATGCAACAGCAGCTTGATACTTTGATGCGGCGTTTTCCGTCAGTAAGAATGGTGGTCTTTAGCGAACTTTGCGCGTATGGCGCGGCAAAAGCGCTGGCACAACCCATCGGTGGCGCGATAGAGCAAACCTTTAGCGAAATGGCAGCGCGCCACAAGATCTGGCTGATACCAGGAACCACCTATGAGCGCGATGGCGATCTGCTGTACAACACCGCAGTTGTGATTAATCCGCAAGGCGAGATTGTCACGCGTTATCGCAAGATGTTTCCTTTTCTGCCTTATGAAACCGGGGTGGCGGCGGGCACCGAATTTTGTGTCTTTGATGTGCCCGAGGTCGGCCGTTTCGGCGTTTCTGTTTGTTACGATAAATGGTTTCCCGAGACGACCCGTACCATGGTCATGATGGGCGCTGAAGTGATCTTGCACCCAACCATGACCGATACCATCGATAGAGAAATTGAGCTGACAATTGCCCGTACCAACGCGGCGATCAACCAGTGCTATTTCTTTGATATTAATGGCGTGGGCGATTGCGCCAATGGCCGTTCTATCATCGTCGGGCCGGCCGGTGACGTGATTCATCAAGCCGGTATCGGGCGCGAAATTATGCCGGTAGAAATTGACCTGGCCAGAGTCAGGCGAGAGCGTGACAAGGGCTTGATGTCGCTAGGTCAGCCATTGAAGAGTTACCGCGACCGCGCTGTCGATTTCTCTGCCGCGCAGAAATCGGAAGAGATAGACCAATTCATGAAAAGCCTGGGTCCTTTGCAAAAACCAACTTGATGAAAGCTGCCGCCAGCTAGCTAATTACCTAGCTAGCTGGCAGGATTATTTTGCGCCTGGTAAAAAATGGCGAACAGTTCTGACTGAGAGTTGATCTCGAGTTTAGTATAGATGTGCTTCTTATGCGCACGCACGGTTTCTACCGATATCTTGAGTTTGGCGGCGATATTCTTTGACGAAAAACCGCTCAGCATAAGCTGACCAATCTCCACTTCGCGGCTGGTCAATTTCGGCCCCTTTATTTTATTGATGGCGTGCTCTACACCGTCCTGCCAAGGTGAAACGTTGGCGGGATCTGCTACCGTTTCGCTATGCGCTTCGAAATGCTCACGTTGCTGCATCAATGCAATGACCCATGGTGCGATCACCGATAAAAAAGCGATTTCCTCTGACTTGAATTTACTGCCACGGCCCATAGAAAAACACAAAGTGTGATGCCCCTCGCTGGCATAGTTAAACTGGATTTCGTCGGCGACAATATTTTTGTGGAAGTACAGGCGATAATAATCGGTGCTGGTAAAACTTTCCGGTGCCACTTCATCGAGCAGGAATAAACCAGATTGCCGATGATCACGGCTGGCGACAAAAAATGGGTCAAACAGATACAGGCCATTTAAATAGTCTTGAAACAATAAATCGACGGTGCCATCTGGGGTGGGATTTTCTATGTACACCAGCGGTTTTTCATTATTCGAAAAACGCAAGACAACCCAGTTGTCGAATTCGATAAAATTATTAATGGTGCGAACCAACAGCACCCAAAAATTCGGCTTATCCAGAGCAGCGATGAGTTGCGCTATCTGGCGATGCTGGTTCAGGTCTTGCAGTTTAATATCCATGCAATTGTCCTATCTGTCTGTGTTTTTCAAAGCATCACGCTATCGTTTATCGTCCCGTATTATTTTTCTGTTCAATAAATAAGTCATGACTTTCCCAGCGCAGACATCAATTTTTTCGCTTGAGGTGTCGATGACTAATTCGGCAGATAGCGGAGTTTCATAAGCTGAACTTATACCAGTAAACTGTGCTATTTCACCGCAGCGCGCTTTTTTGTACAATCCCTTGGGGTCGCGCCCCTCGCATACGCTCAATGGCGTATCCATAAAAATTTCTACAAACGGCACAGCGCCCATTAACTGTCGCACCATCAGCCGGTCCTTGCGAAACGGAGAAATGAATGAGGCGAGTACGATCAGGCCAGCATCGGTGAGAAGTCTCGCGACTTCACCAACTCGGCGGATATTTTCCAGACGGTCCTGATCTGAAAATCCCAGATCCTTATTCAGGCCAAGACGCAAATCATCACCGTCAAGCAAATAACTATGCATGCCAAGTTCAAATAATTTCAATTCGACTGCATTTGCTGTGGCGGATTTACCTGCGCCACTGAGACCTGTGAACCACAAGACACAGGGCTGTTGATTTTTTTGTCTTGCGTGCTCAAGATTGCTGAGCGAATTCAATGGCAGGTGCATATCTTTCCTTCTCCGCTACATCTGCTGAAACAAATGGCCATGATTACGGCTCACTTCGAGTTTTTCCGGATGGCCTTTTAATTGTACTAATTGGCGACCGCGAAAATCCCGTGTGACTTCGCTGATGGCATCGATCCGCACCAGGGTGGAACGGTGGATGCGCCAGAATTCATCCGGGTCGAGTTCGTCCTCGAGTTCTTTAAGCGATTTGCGGATGAGGAATTCGGCATGTTCGGTTTGCACCCGGGTGTATTTTTCATCGGAGCGAAAAAATAATACTTCTTTGGTGCTGATCATGCGTAAAGTGCTGCCGACACTGGCTTGTATCCAGCGCAAATAATCGTGTTTTCCAGCCTGGCTATGTTGCATGATTTTTTTCAACATCGCCTCGATCTGGTCGGCATTGTTGCTGTCTGGCGATGCTCTATTCGTTTTGCCAATTCGCTCTTGCAAGCGCTCACAGGTCGTCTGCAAACGCTCTGCATCGACTGGCTTGAGCAGGTAATCCATGGCGCCTTGTTTGAAGGCCTCGATGGCGTATTCATCATACGCCGTGACAAACACGACCTGTGACTTCTGTGACAGTTGTCGCGCCGCCTCGATGCCGCTTTTTCCTGGCATGCGGATATCAAGAAAAATAATGTCCGGTTTGTGTAGCTCGGCTTGTTCTATCGCCGCCACGCCATTGCCGGCTTCGGCGACTATCTCGAGTTCGGGCCAAACCTGTTTTAAGCGAGCTTTTAATTGCTCACGCATCGGCGCTTCGTCATCTGCGATCAGGGCGGTCACGCTGCCGGGATTTGCCATCTTTATGTCACTTTCTACTTGTCGGAATAAGGCAGTCGTATGCTGACTTTGGCGCCTCCATCGGCGGGTGTTTCAACGATGAGTTGCGCTTTCGATCCGTACAACATTTTTAGCCGTTCACGGATATTTGATAAGCCTATACCGTCATCGGCATGCAAGTCAAATCCTATGCCGTTGTCGCGCACTTCGACCAGTAAATCCTGCTCTAGTCGCATGGCCCGAATCGCAACATAGCCGCCCGTCAATTTGGGTTCCAGGCCATGCTTGATGGCGTTTTCTACCAGCGTTTGCAGCATCATCGAGGGAAACGCCGCGTAACTGAGTTCTGCTGGCAGTTCGACGCTGACCGTTAGCCTTTCGCCCATCCTGGCTTGCATGATCTTTAAATAGGCGCGTGATAAATCGACTTGCTGGCTGAGTTTGCCGCCGCCTTTTTCACGCATTTGTGGCATGGCGGCGCGCAGATATTGGATCAGCGCTTCATGAATGCTCGCCGCTTGTGGCGGATTGGTTTCGATTAGCTGACCAATCAAGGCCAAGGTATTAAATAAAAAATGCGGTTCGATTTGTGCTTGTAATGCGGCCATTTGTGCTTCCAGTAGCCGTCTTTCCAGTGCTTCCACATCGGCTCTGCTGGTGGCTGCCGTGGCTCTTAGTTCAGCTTTGTATTTGCCGCCCGCCAGGATCTTGGTGGCGATAGAGCCAAAGAAAAATACTGAACCGAGAGGGCCAAATCCCGTGGGTGCCAGTAAGATGAAGACCAGGATGCAGGTGATAAATAAGACGGGCCATGAGACCACGGCGACCCAGTCGACGAAACGCCACCATAATTCCCGGATGGTGCGAAAGACATCCAGCGTAAACGCCAGTACTTTATTGTTTTCTTTTTCTGAATGGCTCATCATAGACTCTGTGTGTTGTGTTGCCGCATCTTAAGGCGATTGATGAAGTTGGCTATTTATTTCGTCTCGTCCGTCTGATGGGTTTGCTGTTGTTTTGGCGAAATGACAGCGACGATGAGTTTAACGATTAAGAAGATCACAAACAAGCCCAAAGCCATCGGTAAAATCGTCAGGAAAATTGCCAGTAAGAGACAGGCAATGAGTAATGCCGGCAGTGGCAGACGCAGCATAGCCTGCAAGAATTCAGTCCCGAGGCGGATGAAATCATTGGTGCCTTCGCTTAGTATTTGGCCAATGCCGCGTTGATTATTCTCAGTCATTTGCAACTCCTGTCATGTTTGAAAGAATCTCGAGTGCCTTGATGGCCCTCGATGATTTGACTATAGCCTTCACGAGCGCCGCTCACCAGCGCACTGCGACCAATGGCAAGCTGCTGGCTTCGAATGGCGTAAACCAAAGATAAACGGAGTAACATACGTCGGACCTACGCAAAACCGCCCCAGCGTTGTTGTGTCGCCTTGTCGTACAGGTGTACTGCCTGCGGCAACCCTTGCAGGGCGCATCTGTGCCTGCATGCACAGATCGTTTCGCAAGCGAATAGCAGGCTATTCAAATTCCTTGCTACACCACATAGCTGGGACAATTTTGCGTAAGTCCGAATACAATAAGCACTGTCGCCACTTTCAACATATTCATCGTGAAAAATTTCTCTATCCGGGCAGCGTACATTGCGCTAAGCCTTCTCTTGACGATTAGCCTCGCCGCATGTTCACCAAAATTCGATTGGCGCGAGGTGCGTGGCACTGAATCCGCCTTCACAGTTTGGTTACCAGCCAAACCAGCTACTTATTCCCGAGAAATGACACTCAATGGTGTCGTGCTTAAAATGCAAATGACAGCAGCCGATGTTGATGGAGTCAGCTTTGCGGTAGGTTCGGCTAAAGTGACAGATGCCAGCAAAATTCCAGGCGTGCTCGATGCCATGCAACAGGGCATGTTGAACAATATTCATGGTGTGCCGGAAAAACAGAATAGTCCTGCCAGCGACGCAACTACTAACCTATCCGCTAAGGATATCGTCGCCTATGGCAAGTTGGCGAATGGCCAACCGGTAAAGCTAGTCGGGCGCTTTTTTGCGCGTGGTGCATGGGTGTACCAGCTCGTGATCATTGGAAAAGACAAGGCCTTGACGCCTGAAGTTGTCGATACTTTTATGACTTCATTCAAAACCAATTGATCACTTCACTTTTCGAAATTTTAAGCGCTAGGTTAGATCTAAATATTCGAGATTGATCAATTTTCTGACAGCTAGCTTTTTTTGTTGGCAATTTAGGATTATTATTCAAACGAAGCCGCCATGTTCTTCTGTGGATCATCATAAAAATTGAGGAGAGAAAATTATGTTAATCACTTTCAAATCCAAAGCCGCCGCCGAAGTGGTCATGTACAAAGAACATGCACAGCGTATCCTTGAATTAATTGGAAAAGATGTCAATCTTGGCGTTATCACTCCTGAAGAAACTGCTGGCGCGATCAAGCTGATTGAAGCGGCCGTGGCGGAGAGCCGGGTCCACCCTATCTCTGAAAAAGTAACGCGTGATATCGACGTGCATCACAACGCGGAAGTCGATGACAATGAACACGAAAAATCTGAGGCAGTGAGTTTCTCGGCGCGTGTATTCCCTTTTTTGGAGATGTTACATGCCGCAAATAAGATGCAGCGTGAAGTAATGTGGGGCGTCTGAGCTTATGACGGCGCATGTTGAGAACACAAAAGAATTTGAGCTGACGGCGACCGATGGCACAGCACTGTTTGTGCGAGATTGGCCACTGCCGGCGGCGAAAGCAAAGTCGTTGCGTATTGAGCATGACACTGTCCACGCTGCGACCGGCGTGGTTATCATGCATGGCTTGGGCGAACATTGCGGCCGTTATGCCCATGTGGCGAGGTTTTTTAATGCACTGGGGTTTACGGTACGCACTTATGATCACCGCGGACACGGTAAATCAGGAGGCGCGCGCGGCGATGTGCCAGACGACGACGCCATCTTGCGTGATGCACGACTTGTCATCAATGATTTCACCCGGCAACTGCATGCACCGCCTATCTTGTTTGGACACAGTATGGGTGGCCTGTTTGCGGCGCGCTTTGCCACTGCGGGGCTGGCACCTTTACGCGCCTTGATACTTTCTTCGCCGGCACTGGCAATCCGGATGTCGGGGTTGCAGTCGGCATTGCTTAAAGTGGCAACCGTCCTCATCCCTGGTGTCGGTCTGTCGAATGGCTTGAAAACCCGATATTTGTCGCATGATGCTGAGGTAATACAAGCTTACGAAAACGATAGCTTGGTGCATGGCAAACTCAGTGCACGTTTACTCAACAGCATGCTGCAAGCGATGACGTATGCGCATGACCACGCGCCGCAATTGACGATTCCCGTGTTATTACAGGTGGCTGAGGATGACCACTTGGTTGATCCGGTGGGCAGCAAGCGTTTTGCTGCCAGGCTGACGCCGGATATCTCAAGCGCAATCTATTATGAAGATTTTTATCACGAAATTTTTAACGAATTGGATGCGACCCGGGTTTTTGACGACTTGCGCACGTGGCTGGAGCAGCAGCATTTGATTGTAGATGCGGGCTGAATTTTTGTGTCTTTCGGTACTTTGGCGACGCAAACTTTGATGTGGGAAAGAACGCCAAATCGAAGTCTATCCTCTGGGGCTGTTACACTAGCGCCCGCGCTCTCGCGCACTTGTTAAAACGAAAATAAATATGCTGCCACCCTCAAGAAAAACACTCATTAAACCAGTTAAGCCGACCAGATCTACTAGACCGGCAAGTTCTGCTGTTGCCGCGAAAGCGCAGGCGATTGTGCCCTCAGAGCCAAAATTACTGGAAATTAAGCCAGATTCATTAGCCTTTAGCTTAATTGGCGCCGCGCAAGCGGTGGCGTATGTGCTTGAAGGTACCGCCTTGCCGCAAGCGCTGGCCAAAGTGTTTGCACAAACTAATGCATCGCCACAGGCACGTGGCGCGATCCAGGATATCGCTTACCGCACCATGCGGCAGGTCGGCCGGGTGGATGCCCTGCTCACTTTAATGGCGACGAAACCGCCAGAGCCAGCATTGCTGTATAGCTTAATGTGTTGCGCACTCACTTTGATTGTCAAAGTCGAAGGCGAACAGCCACCTTATGAAGATTTCATCGTCGTGGATCAGGCGGTGAACGCCGCTTCCTCCAGTGCGCATATGGTGTTCGCCAAAGGTATGGTGAACGCGATTTTGCGCCGCTTCTTGCGTGAGCAAACCGAGTTGGTCGCCACCGTCATGAAGCAAGCCAGCGCTGCGTGGAATTATCCGCAATGGTGGGTAGATCAAACCAAGGCCGCCTATCCGCAAGATTGGCAAACGATATTAAGCTCGGGGAATCAGCCGCCGCCACTTACCTTGCGGGTTAACCAGCGGCAGATTTCAGTTGCAGATTATCTCGTCATGCTGGAAAAAAATCAGATGGCAGCCACGCAGATCGGCCCTTTTGCCGTGCGTTTGGCGAAACCTGTGCCGGTGCTGCAAATTCCCGGATTTGAAGACGGTCTGGTGTCGGTGCAAGATGCAGCCGCGCAATTGGCCGCGCCTTTGCTGGATGTGCAAGACGGAATGCGCGTGCTGGATGCCTGTGCTGCACCTGGCGGTAAAACCTGTCATCTACTGGAAATCGCAAACATTGATTTGCTGGCCTTGGATTCCGATGCAAAACGGGGCGAGCGCATACACGAGAATTTGGCCAGGCTCAAATTATCTGCCAACGTCAAGGTCGGTGACGCTGGCAAATCTGGCTGGTGGGATGCGCAGCAATTTGATCGTATTTTGGCAGATGTACCATGTACTGCCTCTGGTGTGGTACGCCGGCATCCGGATATCCGCTGGTTACGGCGCAAACTCGATGCGGTGCAGTTGGCTGCATCTTCGGCGCGGCTGCTGGATAATTTATGGCAGATGCTAAAGCCGGAAGGTAAATTGTTGCTGGTCACCTGTTCGATCTGGCCGATGGAATCAGAACTCCAGGCCGCTGCGTTTGCCCAAAGGCATGGCGCAATTCGACTCGATGCACGTGGTCAATTGCTACCAAAGTTGGATGGCAACAACGATCATGACGGTTTGTTCTATGCTTTGTTCCAAAAACCGCCAGCCTGAAACTGGTTTCCAGTTATCATGATGATCACCCCTTCATGATATAGGCAGCAGTTTTCTTTTTTACATGATCAGACGCTTAACGCTTTTATTCGGCAATATTTTGCTGACATGCTCACTGACGCTAGTGACGTTGCTTGCGCTAGCCGCAACGCCACATGGCGCAGCGTATGCAACTGAAGTAGAAGTGACAACTGCCAAATTGGAATCGTATGAAGATGGCTATCGCATGGTTGCCGCCTTTTCTTTTGAGCTTAGCCATGGCTTAGAAGAGGCGATCACCAAAGGGATACCCGTGTATTTCACCACGGAAGTCGAGCTGACGCGACCGCGCTGGTACTGGTTTGATGAAAAAACTATACGTTCTTCGCAGTCCGTACGGATCGCCTACAGTATCTGGACCCGGCAATATACGGCGGCGATCAACGGTGGTTTCCAGCAAAATTTCTCTACGCTTGAAGACGCCATGGCGCTGGTGTTGCGGCCGCGGCGCTGGCAAGTCAGCGAAAAGGGCGGGCTCAGTGCCGGTGCTACTTATAACGTTGCGATTCGCCTGAAACTCGACATCAATCAGTTGCCTAAACCTTTCAATATTACCGCGCTGAATAATAGCGACTGGCGCCTTTCATCTGACTGGAAGCGCTTTACTTTCAAGGCTGACGAGAAGTGACGAAATTCTTGCGGTATGCCTTGGCGGTAGGCGGTGCTCTGATGAGCATCCTGCTATTCTTTTTGACCACAGCGTCGGAAAATTCAGCCCGGTTCGATCAATTCTATAGCTGGTTGCTGGTTGCTAATTCACTCGTTGCGGTGGCGCTTTTGGGCTTGGTGCTCACGCTTTTATGGCGCTTGTTTAGTCGCTACCGTACGCGCGAATTTGGTTCGCGTTTGATGACCAGACTGGTGCTGCTATTTGCCTTGGTGGGTATCTTGCCTGGCGCTGTCATCTATGTGGTTTCGGTACAGTTTGTGACGCGTTCGATTGAGTCATGGTTTGATGTAAAGGTCGAATCAGCACTGGAAGCAGGAGAAAATTTAGGCCATAGCGCGCTCGACTATACACTGGCAGATTTGCAAGGCAAGGCCAGGAATATGGCGACCCAATTATCCGAGCCTTCAGAGACATCATTATCTTTGCGCCTGTCACGCTTGCGTGAGCAAATGCAGATACAAGAGGCGACCATCGTCAATAGCAAGGGACGCTTGATCGCCACTGCGAATGCCGATACGCGGGTGCTAGTGCCAGAGCCGCCAAGCGCGGCGATGATACGGCAAGCGCGCGTTTCACGAATGTTTGCGGCAACCGAAGGTGACACTGGATTTCAGGGGGTAATTGATAAGGCTGACACGACCACAACGGGTGCACGTCGCCCGATACTCGCCCCCGAACCACTGAACGCCTTGCGCTCACGCGTGGTGATTGCATTGCAAACCTCAAGTAGTGGATTGTCCTTGCAAAATGAGTTCGTGTATTTACAGTTAATTCAACCTGTGCCGCCGACTTTATCGAGCCAGGCCGAAGCATTGCGCAGTGCGATTGTGGAGTATCAGGCGCGCTCCTTAGGGCGGCGAAATCTCAAGCAAATGTATATTTTTACCTTGACCTTGACATTGTTGCTGGCGATTTTTGCTGCGATTACCAGCGCTTTCTGGATCTCCGGTAAATTGGCGAAACCCTTGTTATTGCTGGCAGAAGGCACCAAGGCGGTGGCGGAAGGAAACCTCTCGCCGCGCCCCATTGTGACTACGGCCGATGAACTTGGTAGCCTGACACAATCCTTCAATATGATGACGCACCAATTATTTGATGCGCGTGTAGCGGTTGAAAAAAACCGTAATGAACTTGAAAACGCCAAAGCCTATCTTGAATCCGTGCTGGCAAATATGTCTGCAGGCGTAATGGTGCTGGATCAAAGTGCGAATCTGGTGACCTGTAACGAATCGGTCGAGCGTATCTTGCAACGTAGCCTGGTCAGCGAGATCGGCAAACCACTGGCGAGTATCGATGGCATGGAAGCCTTTGCGGTGGCAATTGATAAAGCGTTTTCAGAGCAACATGCGCATTCGGCGGCGGGTGGCGAAGATGAAAATATGCAGCATTGGCAACAGCAAATCGAATTGCCGCGCCCGCTGGCAATTAAGCCGGAAAGTAAGCCCGATGAAGTCAATATCGATGGTGAGCAAGGGATCACCTTACTCGCGCGCGGCTCTCATCTGCCGGTCGCACTTGGGATAGGTTACGTCGTGGTGTTTGATGATATTAGTAATATTATTTCCGCCCAGCGTTCGATTGCCTGGGGTGAAGTGGCGCGTCGCCTGGCCCATGAAATCAAGAATCCTCTGACCCCGATACAACTGTCGGCAGAACGCCTGCAGATGAAACTGCAGGATAAATTAAGCGAGGCCGATGTCGCGATCCTCAATAAGAGCACGAGCACTATCGTCAATCAGGTCACCTCAATGAAGCGCATGGTCGATGATTTCCGTGATTATGCGCGCACGCCGCCCGCCGTCCTTTGCCCCTTAAATCTCTCCGCCTTGATTGATGACGTACTTCATCTGTATATGTCGGGCGATGGTCGCGATGCGATACATTTGAATCTCAGCGCCAATCTTCCCGCCGTAATGGGCGATGCCACGCAACTGCGTCAGGTGATCCATAACTTACTGCAAAACGCACAAGATGCGGTCGCGGATAACGCCAAGACCGAGGTGCCAGCGCGGATTGATGTAGTGACCGAAATCGTGCGCTATATCAGCGCGGACAAGACCGACCGCTCAGCAGTGCGGCTGTCGATTATCGATAACGGCAGCGGTTTTTCCAGCAAAATTCTGGCGCGTGCGTTTGAACCTTATGCAACATCAAAGCCGAAAGGAACTGGATTGGGATTGGCAATGGTTAAAAAAATCATCGATGAACACGGTGGAAGAATAGATATTCAAAATCGTAGCGATACAAACGGTGCAAAAGTATCGCTTTTGCTGTTAAAGTTAGCACCGGATTTATAATTAGGACTTACGCAAAATTGCCCCAGCGTCGTTGCACTCGCCGCGCCGTGCTAAAGCACTGTCTTTGGCGGTGCGGTGAAGTCGGGAATTCAGACAATATATTGTCTGCCGACGTAACGGGCATCCCATACTTGGGATGCTTCCCCAGCACAAAAGGAAGTTATGCCTAGCTGGAACAATTTGCGTAAGTCCTAATAATGCGTAATTAATGACATTGAAGCTGTTAAATGAGATAGCCCCCATAGAGGGGCATTTTGAATAAAATACAAAGGGTTGTGAGGTAGATTTATGGCAAATATATTGGTCGTCGATGACGAGATGGGCATCCGGGAGTTACTCTCGGAAATTTTGGGCGATGAGGGACACGTCGTACAACTTGCAGAAAATGCGCAACAGGCAAGAGCCGCAAGGCTAGAAGCACGACCCGATCTGGTCTTGCTGGATATCTGGATGCCAGACACCGATGGCGTCACCTTACTCAAGGAATGGCAACGCGATGGCATGCTCACCATGCCCGTGATTATGATGTCTGGTCATGCAACCATTGATACCGCGGTTGAGGCAACGCGAATTGGCGCGCTCAACTTTCTCGAGAAACCAATCGCCTTGCAAAAACTTCTCAAAGCCGTGCAACAAGGTCTCACCCGTGGCACAGAAGTGGCACGACCCGCTGTCCCGACTATGCGGGTATTGAGTGGTGAAGCGCACTCCAATACTGCGATGGGCAATGCATTCACAGCGACTCCGGCCATGTACGATGCCAGGCAATCTTCTATAGTCGCTGCACCTTTCGACAATAGTCCGTTTGCCAAACTGTCGTTTGAGCTGCCTTTGCGCGAGGCACGAGATGCATTCGAGCGTATCTATTTTGAATTCCATCTGCATCAGGAAGGTGGAAGCATGACGCGCGTGGCGGAAAAAACCGGACTCGAACGCACCCATCTTTACCGCAAGCTTAAGCAGCTTGGTGTTGAATCAGTCAAATACGCCAAGCGCGGCGAATGACAAAACCTAGTTTGCTGACACTAGTCAGTGGCGGCAGCTACGCACAAAGAGAGGCAGCAATCGCTGCCTCTCTGCTTAATTTCCCTAGCGATGAAACGATAGCCGTCGTATTAGAAGGCCTGCCCGATGGAAGCAATGTTTTGTCGGAAGCGCCAACTCTTCGCGTGCATAGAATCGCACCTGGTTGTATGTGCTGCATAGGCAATCTTGCGATGCGTGTCACGCTTAACCGGATTTTTCGCCATCCGCCTAGCCATTTATTTGTCAGCCTGGCTAGCGCCGAGCATTTGGAAAAAGTCGAGCTTTTTTTACAGCAGCCGGCCTATTCCAAAGTATTAAAGTTGCATCAGAACCTGCAGCTCAAAGGTTAAATATCGCAAGAAATTAAAGCTTCGGTGTTTCCATGCCGTAATTGTCCATATGAATCTTGAAATCGTCAAATTTAGCATCATGTTAGCTTCAAACGATGATTTAGCTTGGAAACAGTCGTTACGACGAAAGGGTGCAAAATGAACCTCATTTATAATAGCGACCAATATAGTGTGGTTGAATTTGGCGCAGATACCGACCATGAAACCATGCGTTTTGGTGGCTATGAAATCACCGACAAATCGGTGCGTCGCGAATGGTTTATTGATGGCGCACTGGCCTTGAATTTTCGCAAAGATGTTCATGAATTGATTGCTACCGAACCTAGCATAGAAGAAATCGACGATTTCCTGGCGCAGTTCGATTCGTATATGGGTCAATCAGTACTGTTGCACTAATTATGCTAATACGTATGCAAATAATCATGCCAATAATCATGCCAATAAATAAGGCCTCCAAGACGTAGTAAGCTTGATACTAGGTTTGAATTATTTCTAAAAATGCGTCATCAAAAGATGGCGCATTTTTTATTGGTGCGCCGTGAATGCATGCGTTGAGTATTTCGCATGACACACGTACACTTGGCAATACTTCCACAAGACCGAACTTAAGACGATGAACAAGACCATGAACAATACTCTACACGACTTTATTGCTGGCTTGCCCAAGGCCGAATTGCATCTGCATATCGAAGGTTCGCTGGAGCCAGAGTTAATGTTTGCGCTGGCGCAGCGCAATGGCATCACGTTGCCATATGCCTCGGTAGAGGAGGTGCGCGCGGCTTATGATTTTAGTGATCTGCAATCATTTCTGGATTTGTACTACGCTGGTGCGGCGGTACTGCAAACCGAGCAAGATTTCTATGATTTGACGATGGCGTATATACAGCGTGCCTTGGCTGATAACGTACGTCACGTGGAATTATTTTTTGATCCACAAACGCATACTTCACGCGGTATCGCGATGAGCACTGTATTTGCCGGAATCGCGCGCGCCTTGCGCCAGGCGCAGGCCGAGCATGATTTTTCTAGTCACATGATCTTGTGTTTTTTACGCCATTTAAGCCAGGCCGATGCATTTGCCACTTTAGAAGCGGCCTTGCCTTTGCGCGAAGAATATAGCGACCTGTGGAACGGAATCGGACTCGATTCTGCCGAAGTCGGTAATCCCCCGGAAAAATTCGCGGAAGTATTCGCCATGGCAAATAGTCTGGGCTTTCATCTGGTGGCACACGCAGGAGAAGAGGGCCCGCCAGCGTATATTCACAACGCCTTGAATATCCTTAAAATAGAACGTATCGATCACGGCGTACGTGCAGAAGAGGATGCAGAATTGATGGCAGACTTAATCCGCACGCAAATGCCACTGACAGTCTGTCCTTTATCCAACCTGAAACTTTGCGTGGTAACGGATCTGCGCCAACATAATCTGGCGCGCATGTTACGTGCCGGCCTGTGCGTTACGATTAATTCGGATGATCCGGCCTATTTCGGCGGCTATATCAATAGTAATTTCATCGCCAGCGCGCAAGCTCTGGAGCTGAGTCGCGCAGAACTCTCCCGATTGGCAAAGAATAGCTTCTGCGCCTCGTTTGCCAGCGCTGAACAGAAACAGGTCTGGCTAGATGAGCTGGAGGTGTATGTGGAAAATTTCAAATAAGGTTTCGGCCCCGACGCTGTAACAGTTTGTGCAACTTGGTTCAAGGTATGTAAATCAGAGGCAAAAAAAAGCCCGCAGAGTGTGCGGGCTGAAATCCAAACCTTTTGAGGTGTTGGAGGAGACAGGAGTAACTTTATCGCATAGCAGCATATTTGTCTGCTTTATTATTTGCATATCAGTTATTTGATGTGTGAATAATACTCTATCGAGTGATAACTCTTTTACATAAAAATAGACCCGTAAATACTGATCTTCATGGGAGCCAGCCCGTTAGCCAAAAAAAAGCCCGCTACCTTGCGGTGCGGGCTGAAATCCAAACCTTAGGAGGTGTTGGAGGAGACAGGGACTATTCTATCGCAATGCAGCAATTTGTCACCCGATATTTTTGTATATCAAACATTCGTCAAATAGATATCTCTAGGGAAATGTTTTTTTTAACGCCACCTGAGCGCTTAGCATTGATGATTCAGCTGATTTTCAAAAATGAATTACACTGAGATTTAGAAAAAAATACCGTAGCACGGAGATAAAAATGAAGCTGATCGACCCTATAGTCCAATTTCATGCCGAAATTCAACAGATCCGGCGCGATATCCATCAACACCCTGAACTTTCCTACGAAGAGCAGCGCACTTCTGAAGTTGTCGCAGCAAAGCTGAAAGAATGGGGAATTCCCACCATACGTGGTTTGGGCGGCACCGGCGTGGTCGGCATCATCAAGAACGGCACTGGCTCCAGGGCGATAGGTTTGCGTGCCGATATGGATGCACTGCCTATGCAGGAAATCAATAGCTTTGCGCATCGCTCCAAAAATGACGGAAAAATGCACGCTTGCGGGCACGACGGACATACAGCCATGCTGCTAGGTGCGGCACATCATTTATCCAGACATAAAAATTTTGACGGTACCGTGTATCTTATTTTTCAGCCGGCGGAGGAAGGTGGCGCTGGCGCCAAGCGCATGATAGACGATGGCTTATTTGAGCAATGTCCTATGGATGCGGTATTTGGCATGCACAATTGGCCAGGCGCTGAGGTTGGTACTTTTGGTGTCACCACCGGTGCCATGATGGCATCGGCGAATGAATTTGAAGTCACGGTCAAAGGAAAAGGTGCGCACGCAGCGCAGCCGCATAAAGGTATCGATCCCATCATGATCGCCGTGCAAATAGCGCAAAGTTGGCAGACTATAGTGAGCCGCAATGCCAGCCCTTTGGAATCGGCCGTGCTGTCGATTACGCAAATACACTCAGGCAGCGCCACCAATGTCATCCCCGACGAAGCCGTATTGATAGGCACAGTCCGCGCCTTCAGTACCGAGATGGTCGATTTGATAGAACGGCGCATGCAGACCATTGCCGAACATACCGCTAGCGCTTTCGATGCGCAGCTAGAGTTTGCGTTCCAGCGCAATTATCCGCCGTTGATTAACCATGCTAAGGAAACTGCCTTCGCGGTCGAAGTGATGCGTGCAATAGTCGGTGAAGATAAAGTGGATACTCAAGTCGAGCCCACCATGGGCGCAGAAGATTTTGCCTTTATGCTGCAAAGTAAACCGGGCTGTTACGTCTTCATCGGCAACGGTGAAGGCGCGCATCGTGATGCCGGGCATGGCCTGGGGCCGTGCAACTTACATAATCCCAGTTACGATTTTAATGATGACTTGCTGCCGATAGGGGCGACTTACTGGGTTAGACTCGCAGAGAAGTTTTTAGAAATCAATCCTTAAATCAAAGCAAAATTATGTTGATCAACTGTGTCGTTTATCAGGAAGGGCGTAGGCTCTCCGACATCCCCGTAGCGCAAATCAGTGATTTTGTAGAGCGTGATGATTGCTTTGTCTGGGTTGCCTTGCGCGATGCTGACGATGCTGAACTGGCGCAAATGCAGGAAGAATTTAGCTTGCATGAATTGGCAGTGGAAGATGCACGCCACGGCAATCAAAGGCCAAAAATAGAGGAATACGGCGACTCTTTGTTTGCCGTGATTCATACCGTCGAATTGAATGATGGCGAACTCAATGTCGGTGAACTGAATATTTTTGTTGGAAACAATTATGTGCTGTCAGTACGTAACCGCTGCCAGCAAAATTTTCTCGGGGTGAGGCAACGCTGCGAGCGTGAACCGCACCTACTCAAGCATGGCTCTTCCTTCGTTTTTTATGCCTTGATCGATGCGGTGGTGGACCGTTATTTCCCAGTGATAGAAGCGCTGGAAGCGGAGCTCGAATTGATCGAGGAATCGATTTTTTCTAAAGGCAGTGAACGCGCGAATATTCAAAGACTGTATCAACTCAAGCGCAAGATCATGGTGGTCAAGCATGCCGTCACGCCGCTGATGGAAGCAGCTGGAAAATTATTTGGCGGCAGGGTGCCAGCCATGTGCAGCAATACGCAAGAATATTTCCGCGACGTCTACGATCATTTATACCGCATCAACACCTCGATAGAAACCATCCGCGACACCATCAGCACCGCGATCCAGGTCAACCTCTCGATGGTGGCGATCGATGAAAGTGAAGTGAATAAACGGCTCGCCGCATGGGCCGCGATCTTCGCGGTCGCCACTGCCTTCGCCGGGATTTGGGGTATGAACTTTAAAGCGATGCCGGAACTCGATTGGCAGTATGGCTATCCGATGGCCTTAGTCGTGATGTGTGGCGTCTGCGGTTATTTGTATTATCGTTTCCGCAAAACCGGTTGGCTGTAAAGCGTCAGGTCCTTCGTGCCAATCAGACATTGAGTTTTTTTGATGACGGGGACAGTAGTGCATATTCGATATGCCTAAAAATCATCGAATGAAACTTAGTTGTAACTTAGTTAGAACACTTTGCCAAAAAAGATAAATTAATCGCTTAATTTGTGGTTTTTTTTCTGCCTGTCTCTACCACCAACCAGCAAAAGCTGAAATAATCCACGCACAATAAAAAAGGGCGGCAATTTTAGAATTGCTGCCTTTGTGGTTCCTTGGTGGGCATTGTCAAATTTTGGCATTGTTAGTATTGAATTTATTTATATTAATACTGAGTTTCTTGAATTACAAAAACAAGCAACTTCCAAACAAGGCAATCTTATTGAACTTAGTTTATAAAAATAATTTCACGGAGATTACAAAATGACGTTGAGAATTAAACGCAACAAAAAAGCCATCGCCAGCACTAGCTTGATAAAAAACTTACTGGTTTCCGCGTTTGGCGTGAGCATGAGTTTGAGTGCCTTGGTCGCGCTTGCAGAAGATCAAGAGTACGACCGCCCGACCGAACGCGCAAAATGGCGCGCAGAATGGCATCAAGAAGGTAGCGCAAGCGATGTGCATGGCAAAAGCAAACATGGCGGCCATTTGAGTATTGAGTTCCGTAAAAAGATGCTGGAATCAGCTGAAAATGAACGCAGTAAATGGGGTCGTATGATACCTGGCGTGAATGTCCAAGGCAGCGCCCTGAAAACTACTTCAACCAGCCCAACTAGTTTTGCCACTACCTCACTGGCTGCAGCTGTTGGCACAACTTGGGTGAATATGGGCCCAACCAAAGCCGACGTGGCAAAAAATGGTGGTACCTCTTTAGCCAAGTCGGATGCGGGCCGTCCAACCGGAATCGCCTTTGATCCAAGCAATGCCAACATCATTTACGCGGCATTTGCTGGCGGCGGTATGTGGAAGACCACTAACGGCGGCACCACTTGGGCGCCAATGACAGAAAATTTAGGCACCCTTTCAATAGGCGCTTTGGCCTTGGACCCGAATAATTCCTCTACCGTTTATCTCGGCTTGGGCGATGCCTTTGACGGTACCGGTATTGGTATGGTGAAGTCGACTGATGGCGGCGTCACCTGGAGTGCTCCCGTGTATCTAGGCGATTCCAGCGTGATCAACGCGATGCAAGTTGCCCCTACCGATAGCAATATCGTAATGGCAGCAACCAACCGCGGCTTATACCGTTCCAGCAATGCCGGTGCAACTTGGTCACTGGTCAGTTTGCCGACTGGCCAAACTGCGGTACCTTACATCTGGACTATCGCCTGGACTGGCGGCACCAATTTCGCGGTTTCCCTGGAAGCGAATCCTGGTGTAACGACTGGCACAACCGATGGTCAGGTGATGACGACGACCAATGCTGGCGCAAGCTGGACCAAGGCGACCGGTTACACGGTCGCTGCCGGTATCGGCCGTTCCACGATTGCGGCAGCGCCTAGCAACCGCAATACCTTGTATGCGATGGCGGCGATTCCAAACGCAACATCCGCTTCTGATTTGGCTGATATTTTGAAATCGACCAATGGTGGCGTCACTTGGACAGCCTTAGGCGTCGCTAGAAAGCGTTACACCAAGACGAATACTGAATCGAGCACTTTAGCCACACTGCTAAACGGCCAGGGTTGGTATAACCATATGGTGCAAGTCGATCCGACTAATGCAAACGTCGCTTACTTCGGTGGTGCACTGTTAGTCGCGAAAACCAGCGATGGTGGTTCAACTTTTACCCAAAAGTCAAATTGGCTGGCGCAATATAGCTTGGCGTATGTCCATGCTGATTTCCACACCAGCGCGATGCAAGGTTCTACTTTGATCGTCGGTACTGATGGCGGTTTGTTTAAATCTACCGATGGCGGCACCACATTTACTGATGCCTTGAATATTGGTTTGACCACCCACTTGATCTATAGCGTTGGTTCATCTGCTGCCAATGTCAATGCAGTCATCGGCGGCTTCCAGGATAACGGTACACGTGTACGTAGCGGCACCACCACAACCTTTAACCAATACATAGGTGGCGACGGTTTTGGTTCTGCGGTTCACCGTACTAATGCCAACACTATGTTGGGTTCCTTGTACTACACACGTGTGTATAAGAGTACCGATGGTGGCCTGACATTTGCAGCTGCAAACACCGGCATTACTGAATCGAACAACTCGTCAACGGCACCGTTCAACACAGGAATCACCACATGGGAAGGTGCGGCCAATGCCGACACCATCTTTACCTGGGCCAATGCTAAAGTCTATAAGTCGGTTAACTACGCCGGTGCATGGACAGCTTTAGGCGTGACTGGTTTGCCAACGACATCGTTCTATATCCGTGGCGTAGGCGTTGCTACCAGTAATGTCAATGTGGTCGGTATCGTTGCCAATGGCGGTCGGGTATTCCTGACTAACAATGGCGGCACCAGCTGGACTACCGCCGCCACCCCGCCAAATAACGGTTCGTCCTTGAGCAAAATAGCTTTCGACCCAACCAACCCTGCGGTTATCTACCTCACTTCTGTTGCGGCAGATGCGACCAAGAGCCATGTCTGGAAATCGGTTGATTCAGGTCTGAGCTGGGCTAGTATTGATGGTGGCGGATTGCCTGTAGGTGCGCCAGTCAACTTCATTAAAGTTGATCCAAATAGCACAAGCACGATCTACGCTGGTACCCACTTCGGCGTGTATCGTTCTGTTGATGGCGGTACCAGCTGGGCACGTTTTGGTACCGGCATGCCACTCGTGAATGTCGATGACATTTATATTTCTGCCGATTCTAGCTTAGTGCGCGCAGCTAGTTTTGGACGCGGCTTCTGGCAGCTCAATCCGTAATTGAAATGGAATATCTGCCTGGCAGATATTCCGTTTTCTTATTGCCAAAAGAAGTTTGCTAAAAACCGGTTTTGTCGCGTCATCCCTGGTAATCATGGATGGCAGGCCAATCCGGTTTTTACCTTTATTGGAAAAAGTATTCCGCAAGTACCTGTCCCCATTTTTCAAAAGCTGGTGCATGGCTGAGACCAATTAACCATTTTTTTTATTCCCCCTATTCATGACTAAAATCACTACCTCTGTACGCAACCGTTATCTTGTTGCAGCATTGATTTCCGCTGGATGCATTTCTCCCGCTTACGCTTTGGCCGCCGAGAACAGCGCAGAAATCAACATAGAAATTACCAGCTCAAAAGTCGCCAAAGAACTCGACAAAACGCCATCCTCTATCAGCGTCATCAGCGGCAAAGATTTGCGTGATCGCAATGCCACTGATTTACGGACTGCCTTGAGTCTGGTTGCCGGCGTAGACGTTGCTCCAGGTGGTGATGCTGGCCCGGCAAGTTCGGCACCGGGTATGTGGGGCCTGCGTGAATTTGACGCCTTTTTATTGGTAGTAGACGGCGTGCCTTGGGGCGGTGCATTCAATCCAGCCTTAACTAGCTTGAGCCTCAACAACGTCGACAGAATTGAAGTCCAACGCGGCGCAGCGCCTGTCATGTATGGCGCAACCAGCTTTATTGGTGTAATCCATGTGATCCACAACGCGGCAGGTGAAGCCAGCAATGAAGTCAGCGGTTCTATCGGAAATCATCATACTGTTGGCGCCTCAGTGTCGGCAAATTTACCTAAATCCGGCGCAGTCAATCAATCGATTTATCTGGATGTCAAAAAACAGCAGTTTTCACAAAATGATTCCAAGCTAGATCGCGGACATCTGCTGTATCGTGCCAGCGCCGATCTGGACATCGGAAAAGCCCACCTTGATCTCGACGCCACCAGACTGCAACAAAAGCCCTACAGCCCGCACCCAAGAGAAGGCAGCGTTCTGACTACGCGTTTCCCGCTGGATGCAAATATCAATCCGCGCGATGGCAAGGCGAATGAAAATAGAGTCCAGCTCAATGCCGGATTGGATAGCGAGCTAGGCTTTGGCAAATGGTCCACCCTGTTTTCGGTTGGCCACGCCAGTAATGAAAATGTACGTGGATTTTTACGGGAAGATTTCGAAGTCGATGGAGTCACTCATAATGCAGATGGTTATCGCCAAAATGTCAGCACGGATTCTATGTATTTTGACACCCATCTGGTCAGCACACTGTCCAAAGAGCTGACCTGGACGGTCGGCATGGATTGGCTGTACGGCAAAGGAACTCAACATAGTGATAATTTCGAATATGGCGTTTTGCCAAATGGTGCAAATTCGCCGAATTCGACCGAGCTCGAAATTGACGAATCGACGCGGCTTACCGACAAACGCAATTTCGCCGGGGTGTATACGCAACTCGATTGGAAGGCGAGCGATCGCTGGGATGTGATCGCCGGTATGCGCTATAACGACACCCGTGAGACCCGCAGCGGGACCGCAATCGATCACCACGCGCCTAGCGGAGAGTTACCGGAAACATCGGGCTCCAGCCGAAACAAATCCGGCTTGTCAGGTTCACTTGCGACCAATTATGTTGTCTGGTCAGAAGGCCGGGATCAGGCCTCGGCCTTCATCAATTACCGCAGCACCTACAAACCGGCCGCGATCGATTTTGGCCCCGAAGCCGAAGGCCAGATTTTGCAGGCAGAGACAGCAAAAAGCACGGAAGCCGGCCTCAAAGGGCATTTAATGAATGGCCGTTTTTCCTGGGGTTTCTCGACCTTCAGGATGAACTTTAAAAATCTGGTCATTCGTGAAAATATTAATGGTCTGCCAGGCTTATCCAATGCAGGAACGGAATTGTTCAAGGGTAGCGAAATTGAGGGCTCGTTCCGCATGACTGGCGATTTCCGTGTGTCAGCAAGCTACGCCCGCCACGATGCGCGCTTTGTCGATTATGCGCGATTGCGCCCGGATGGCTCGATCCAGCAACTGGGTGGAAAATTCCTGGAATTATCACCTAGGAATTTGGGCGCCATCGGTTTTGTGTATGCGCCACAAGGCAGTTTCCAGGCATCCCTGGTGCTTAGTCATGTTGGCGAACGCTTCTTAAACAAGGGGAATAGTTCGGTCGCGGCTGCCTATAATGTGCTGGACGCGGGAATTGGTGTGCGTGTTGATGGCTGGTCATTGCGACTGGATGGCACCAACCTCAACAACACGCGCGCGCCGGTGGCGGAAAGTGAAATTGGCGATGCACAGTTTTACCGCATGCCAGGCCGCAGTCTAGTATTGTCGGCAAGGACGTCGTTCTAGTCCTTACGACCCAGCGTCAATTTGGTAAAAAGGAGTGGGCTTGCATAGAGTTTCTAGGCAAATCCACTCCCTTTTTTTTACAGTTTTCTTAAGCGCAAGAAAAGGTAGTTCGGAAAAGCGCAGCCCTTTCGACTTTCGCAGCAAGCGTATCCCAGGTTTGCGTAGGTTGGCGCAGAGCGAAGCGAAGCCCAACATTTCAATACGTACGGGGCGATGGTATTGCCCGCGGCGCCCGCCGGCATTGAATCGCTTCAACAACATGAGCCTGGCTAATTTGCTCAAGCTGCCCACCTGAATTTGCCTGTCGATACGATCCAGCAAAGGGTCGGAGAATTTCCCTTGATCGCGTCTGATGAGTCTAGTGTTGCCCGTCATGAAGCCGTCACAATCCCAAGCCAAGATGCCTATCTGTTGTAAATAGTGGCAAATTCTTGCTGTTCCTGATTCAAAACCACCACATTCTTTTCATCAGTTATTGACTTGAATCATGAACTGTAAGTAAATACGCAATCGATTGCGCAATCGATTGCTTTTTTTATTAAGTGGGGTGGGTCAGTGGTTTACCTCGCTGAAAAAGAAATAAATAGTGTTTTTTAAAAACATGGCGACGAACTAGTCGCGGGCCAAGGCAGTTCTTGCCGCCAGCTCATAACAATCAAAAAGATCACAACAGCAGAAGCACAAGTTTTAAGCCGCAGACCATAGCGGCAGGTCACATCCGATAGTTTCACCTTGTAATTAACCTGGGAGAATCTCTGTATGAAGCTTAACAACCACCTCACTCGCGTCAAATTATCCTTACGTCGTCTGGGATTTATTTTGGCAATTATCCTGGCAGGCAATGCCCCGGCATTGGCATCAATTGCCGATCACCATGAATTTGAAGCGACTTTGCATGTCCCTTTCCGGGCCGATGCAGATACCCGTACCGGGAATGAATCGCGTTACTTTACGATGGAATTTGACTACCCTTTAGTGCAGCGCGAGCAGGCCGTCACCTGGCGTCTGGAATTGCTGACTGCAGATGGCAAGCTAGTGCAAAAATGGGTAGGGATAGAAAAACTCTTCAAGCAGCCGGTCTCGGTCAAGGTGCTGTGGGCTGGCCGTCGCTTCGGAGCAAAGAGCCTGCCTGATGGCATGTATCAAGTCCGGCTAAGTGCAAGCGCAAATGAGGCAATGGCGCTTAGCCGCACGGGAAGCAGTACCGAGTTAACTGTCGAAAATTCCTTATCGCGTGGCGCCTTTGACGTCACGGTACAAAGCTGGCCTATGCAAGTTGGCGCTGTCGCCGCACCAAGCATGCCGGCATTTACTGCGCTGCCACAGGCTCAAGCCCAACGTGCCAAAGCGCAAACTTCAGCAGTTAGCGGTGCAGCAAAGCCTGGCGCCAAAACACAGGCGATGGTGGCGGCCAGTACTCTGCCTTACACCATCTATTTCGGCAACCTGCATAGCCAGACCAACCATAGCGATGGCGGTGGCAATCTCAGTTCGTGCACCGGTGCCCAGGCACCCCAATCGGCCGCCTTCGGCCCGGCGGACGCCTACCAATATGCGATGAACCGAGGTCTGGATTTCTTGATGACCTCTGAGCACAATCATATGTACGACGGCTCGGACAGCACCAATGCGGCAGCCATTCCAGCCACAGCCAGAAACCTGTATCAATCAGGCCTGACCGCCGCCAACACCTTCAACGCGGCACACCCGAATTTTCTCGGAATTTATGGCATGGAATGGGGCGTCATCAACAATGGCGGCCACATGAATATTTTTAATTCTAATGAATTGCTGGAGTGGGAATATAACAGCAGCAATCAACTCATCGGCGACACGTTTACCGCCAAGGGTGATTATTCTGCGCTGTACACACTGATGCGCCAACGTGGCTGGATCGGGCAATTTAATCACCCTGCAGCTAGTGGACAATTTAGCGCCGGTGGCGTTGCCTTGGGCTACACGGCGGATGGCGATCAGGCCATGGTGCTGTGCGAAGTGCTGAATACCTCGGCCTTCTCGACCAACACCACGGAAACTGAGACCGGCCGCAGCAACTATGAAGCTGCATGCAATAAGGCGCTGGAAGCGGGCTACCATCTCGCCTTTAGCACCGATCAAGATAACCATTGCGCCAACTGGGGCGCATCGTATACCAACCGTACCGGCGTCTTGATTCCTAACGGCACGGCAATGAACAGTACGAGTTTTATCGATGCCTTAAAAGCGCGCCGCGTCTTCGCCACCATGGATAAAAATTCGCAACTGGTGCTGACCGCCAATGGTCACGTCATGGGCGAACGCTTTGCCAACAGCGGCCCGCTTACTTTGATCAGCAATTTCGCCAGCAGCACCGGCCGTACTGCAGCTACGGTAGAAATTTATGAAGGCGTACCTGGCCGAAATGGCACCGTCAGCCTGCTGTCATCCACAGCAAGCACCACCATCACACCAGCCAATGGCGAGCATTTCTATTACGCCAAAATCACCCAGGACGATGGAAAAATATTATGGTCTGCGCCAATCTGGATCAGCCAATCTACCGGTAGCAGCGACACCACAGCACCGGTAGTTAGCGGTACAGAAAGCGGCACCAGCGGCACGATTACTTTATCGGCCAACGCGAGCGATAACGTCGGCGTGATCCGGGTCGACTTTTATGTGGATAACGTATTGAAGGGCAGCAAAACCAGCGCGCCGTACAGCATCACGCTGAACTCCACCACGCTCAGCAATGCCAGCCATGCGTATGTGGCCAAGGCCTATGATGCGACGAATAATGTGGGTTCATCCACTGCGGTCAATTTCACCATCAATAATCCAGTGGCCGACACCACGGCACCAACGGTGAGTGTGACTGCGCCCGGCAGTAGCGGAACCATCACACTCTCCGCCAGCGCTAGCGATAACGTAGGCGTCAGCCTGGTCGAGTTTTATGTCGATGGCGTACTCAAAGGCAGCACCAATCTCGCACCGTATTCCCTGTCTCTAAATTCAACTACCCTGAGCAATGCCAGCCATACACTTAGCGCAAAAGCCTACGATGCAGCTAACAATGTTGGCACATCCAACACGGTGAACTTCACGGTCAACAATAGCGTCGCAAGCCAGCTGATACTCAACAGCGGTTTTGAAAGCGGCGCAGCCTCATGGACGGCGACCAGTGGCGTCATCACCAATGATGCCGGTGAAGCGGCACATGCCGGCACCTACAAGGCATGGTTAAATGGTTATGGCGCAGCACATACCGACAGCCTGTATCAGCAAATCACCATCCCATCAACAGCCACTTCCGCCACTTTAAGTTTCTGGCTAAAGGTAGATTCAGACGAAACCACCACGACGCAAGCCTACGACACTCTGCAAGTACAAGTGCGCAATAGCAGTGGTACTGTGCTTGCTACCCTGGCGAGTTATTCGAATCTGAATAAGGGCAGTACCTTCCTCAACAAGAGCTTTGACCTCAGCAGCTACAAGGGGCAAAGCATCAGAATCTATTTTCTCGGTGTAGAAGGATCGGTGACGGCGACTTCATTTATTGTTGATGATGTTAGTGTGGTTGTGCAGTGATTGTAGTGCTGTAATTTAGTGGATTTTTTTGAAGGCCAGCAAATAATTCTTTTAATTATTTGCTGGTCTTTTTTTGTTGGTTTAGGCACTGGTGGGAGGCTTGAATTTGACCTTTCCGGCATCGCGATTTCATTTCAATATGGTGGAAGTGGAGACTTGATTTTTTTGTTTTTTCTATAGAATTTCAGTTGGCAAGGTTTAAAGAATATGCCAAGTTAGAAATTACATGGGTAAAATGAATATTCCTCCTAATGAACAATTTATGCTCGAGACGTTAAGTACTGTCATAAGCGTAAATCTTGATAACAAGTTAGTTCTAAAATGGATGCTAAATCGCAGTGAATGCGGGAGAAAATAGAAATGAAGGACATACCAAAGGATATTCAATTACTTATAACTGAGCGTCTATCAAGTCCATTGTCTGCAAGCTTTACTATTTCATGGTGCTTGTGGAATTACAAAGTCTTAGTGATACTTCTATCTGTAAATACTGTATCCATGACATTTAAGCTGATTGAAAAAAATTGTTTTCCCACCACGGCGTCGATACTAATAAATGGTATTGGATTTCCACTTCTAATAGCGCTAGTTTACTTATTTGTCTATCCTTATCCCGCAAAATTTGTTTACGAATTTACTCGAAAGCGACAAAAGGAGATCCACGAAATCAAACAACGAATCGAGGATGAAACTCCACTAACGCTCGAAGAGTCGAGAGCGATTCGCGCCGCACTAAGGTCGCAAGAAGATACATACAGCAACGATATGCAGCGCAAAGAAAAAGAGATTCATGCGCTCAAAGAAGAGATATTGGCGCTTAGGCCTCCTTCTCCAGAAATTCCGATTGAAAACGAAATTGACCCGACCAAAAAATATCAACCGAATTCAGAGCAAATAAAGTTATTGGCAAAAATATCTAATTCAAAAGATGATATGCCTGAGGAAGTATTGATTGCAAACACAAAAGATACTCGTACCAAAGTACTGTTCGATCTCGGAGAACTTGAGAAACATAAGTTTGTAAGAAAAATTTATAGGGGGCGAGAATATTTGTACGATATCACGCACCTGGGTAGAACATGTGTGGTTGAAAATGCCGTTGATTTAGTTTTGTAAGCGTAGCCCAGTCGAGCGTAGGTTGGCGCAAAGCGAAGCCCAACTATTCAGGCTAATAAAGCCAAGTTTTTTCTCAAGTGCTAAAAACGGTAGATCGGGAAAGCGCAGCTCTTCCGATAAAAGTGACACTTGTGGTAATCGAGGCAATGAGGAATACTTTCATTTGACTAGTTGGTTTAAATCTAATTAATAAGCAACCTTAAAACCTCTTCCTATAAATTATTTCAAAGGGTCGATTTATGCCATTGCAAATCAAGTTGTCTGGATCAATACGATTGTTAATTGTATGGTTCATGGTAACGACGATGCCTCTCGGGTTTTTTATTTATTCCGCATATGAGACCGAAAAAATAAGTAATAATGTAAATTCAATTGCATTTATTAGAGAGAACTCTGTTTTACGGGAATATAACGAGTTGAAGTCTAAATTATGCTCATTTGACGAAATATTTTCCGAATGTCCAGCATTAAAAGGTACCGAACTTCAGAAGAAATGGGAAAAAGAACTGGAATTCTTAGAGCGATCAAAATGGTTCACTCAAAATATCAGAAAATCTGAAGTAAATGGCTTCTTTGCTTTTTGGCTGCTAGTTTTTTTCGGAGTTACATTTCTTTGGAGTGCGATGACTTTTGTAAAAAAGGGATTCTCAGAAAAAAATAAGCAAGCGTAGCCCAATCCAACATTTCAACACTTAAGGGCGGTAAGCTAGTCCACCGTGCCGGTTGTATTTCTCGTGTTTAAGTTCGCAAATTGCGACTTTAAAGCGACATACTCTTCAGAGTTAAGCTGAAACATGAAATCCTCCGGAAAACGTTCCAGCAAGAGGAAGCACGGGTATGGTCGCGCTAGATGGTCGGCACGCGGAAAAGCTGATATCGCCGTGGACAGGGAATAAGCTCGGCATTGTTCAGTTTGTACAAGCCTGTTTTGTATGGTGGGGGTTACTTTCACTTTGGGCAACCACTGAAGTAGATAATGAAAGTCTTCTAAGCACATTTAGTTGGTTGAAGTCTCGAGCGACTGGAGGATTTGAGAAGAACCCTTTTGAAATCTTAAAGCTTAGCTCCTCTATGACATGCGTACACGCTAGTACGCTGGAAGCCATCGAGCAAATCCAATGCATGGCTTCAGAAATAGTTGGGCTGAAACTGTAGCAATTCTTGCGATTTTTTTCTTAACGCAGTCACCAGAATTCTGTTTCGCGAGGGTTTGCCACAAGTGTGCGAAGCTGTACCACTTTAAAATTGCAGAGCCATTGCTCTATTCACGGCAATTTGATTTGCCATTTCGGTCTAGCTGAGCACTAGGACACTGTGTCCAATTGAACTTGGAATGCTATGTGCAATTGGACGTGGTGAACCTACCTGGTGGCTAGCTAGTCCGATTTCGCCAAATCAAATAATAGGATCAAGGTTCATTGGTATCCCTTGAAACGCTATCCTGCGCAAGAGATCCGAAGCGTTAGCTGTACCAATCTGCGTTTGCTTTTCGGTCGCAGCGAAACCCATGCGTGAGAGTTCAATGTCCGCAACACCAGACAGAGCAGTAGGAGCGGTTCGTAAGAGACGCGCCATACCACTGCCAGCAATCGACGATCGCTGTAGCAAGCCAGTAAGCCATCTGTTGAGCCCATAGGCCTTCATACTATATGCGCATTTATCGACGAGTTGGATTTCAAGATCGACTTTGCGAACGACTTTCGCATACCAATTTGTGACTTCATTAGGCGCTATTTCAAGCAGTTTATCCATTTCTCGTTGATACACCTGTTCTAATTCTTGGTACACGCAATTTTCTGTATAGCCCCACATGAGAGCGCGGACGGCCTGATCTTCCGCAGACTGAATGCGACCACACATTTGCGACCACCAGGCTTCGTGCCCTCTCACGCTCAAAATATTCTGGAGTTCGCTGACACATCGGTGGAGGTCGTGCCACGCATCATCCAGAACAAATCGCAGCGCCTCCTGAAGGCCACCGTCCCCGGCACCAATAATACGAACAACGCGGTTGCCTGCGAGAGCTTTGCTGATATCTGCCTCCAGACCTGAATATGAAAAGAAGTCTTTTGCAGCAGCGGTTTGTGCGCTACTCTTGTCTAAGCCAAAACCAAGTGCGAAGACAACGATTTGTGATTTTAAAAATTTCGCATTAGCACCATTGTTCACCCTGACTAGTACACTTTTGCTCGCTGGATTCGAGTTGATATCGCCCATTTCATCGATCCGATGGTCGCATAAAACGTCGAGAGAACCAGCATACTTAACCGTATAGTCGCTAAGCTGCTTAAGAAACAACTTCCGCAGATCACTTCCGACCATAGCTTTGGCCGGGAATCGTAATGCTATTGCCGTTGATCGCAGATGAGCCGCGGTTGCCGTGTCCCGCAAAGGATCCATATAAGGAAATGCATGGCTTCCACTATGCTCATGTGGCCAATCGTAAACCGTAGCGCTGAATAATCGATCGCTTCCCAAGCCAAGGAGCGAAAAGCATTCGGAAGCGGCGTCCACAAGCTTTACTGAAAACCCTAATTCACAAGCCATTAGGGCAGCGGAGACACCGCCGATTCCGCCTCCAATGACTATCACATTGGCCTCATTCGTTTTTGCCATGATGTTAGGGCCAATGAGACCTGCTTGATGAGCCGCAAGGATGAGTGTTCGCCCCCTAATTAGCTGATCCTTCATACTGATGAATTTCATGTCACGGTTCAGATCGAACTGAAGCGCTTGAACCTTGAATGCGAGGATTGCAAGTCCATCCTCGCCATCATTCACTACATTCATGATAGTCATTAGAAACTTAACTCCTGTAACGCTCCTAAATCAACTTCAGTCAAACCACGCTGGATCAAGAAATCGGCGCTAAGCGACAACGATGCGACACTATCGAACGCTAAAGGAACGTACGGAGGCGTCAACAGAGAAATCCCGGACTCTCGCGGAACCGGTGAGAAATCAAACATACGCCGGTTATCAACCAGTCGGATCAGGTCAGTAATTTCAACTTGGGACCGCCCATTAGGCCAATACAGATAGACACCTGGACGCACGCGTTGCAGAATCATCACGTCGGCTAGTTGCAGAATGAATCGGCGAATTCTGGCGAGGACGTCCGATACGGGCTTTCCATCTAACACGAAGCCAGGCACCACCTCGTTACGCACTTCTTTTACTGTAACGACATTTCCCTCACCGATATGAGTCTCTAAATAGTTATTCACTGCCGTCTCGAGTTCATCCATGAAACCTCCATTTTTTTGCGTTGGTCGAGTATGAACCATAACTCCCCACGACCCCTCTTAAAAAAAGCAGGTGCAATATGTGAAGTATCAATATTAAGTATGAGAGTTCTAGAACAATCTTAAAAAGTTTGTATAGAAGGTTGGTGCAAGCTTCCAGGATACTTCAACTAAACGGGCCACCATCAGATTCTTTGTCATTTCAAATAGCATTATTCATTTCCATCTGTTGTGATCTCAATTTTCCCGCAATGCCCGCCGGTACTGAATCGCTTCAGCCACATGCGCCTGGCTGATTTGCTCGAGCGCAGCCAGATCGGCGATGGTGCGGGCGACTTTTAATACTCGGTGATAGGCGCGGGCAGACCAGTTCAGCTTGATCATGGCATTGCGTAATAACTGCTCTGCGGCCGCATCGGGTTTGCAATGGTGATCGATCTCTTTGGTCGTGAGCAGATTGTTGGCTTTGCCTTGTCTGGCAAGCTGTCGCTGAAACGCTTGCTCTACCCTTTGCAGTATTGCATCGCTGGATTCACCATCGGCGTGCTTGAGCAAGTCTGCATGCGGCAACGCACCGACTTGAATTTGAATGTCGATACGATCCAGCAAGGGGCCGGAGATTTTTCCTTGATAGCGGCTGATGATGTCGGGCGTGCAATGGCACTTGCCATTGCTGTGCCCTAGATAGCCGCAGGGGCAAGGGTTCATCGCCGCAATAAGTTGAAATCTGGCGGGAAAATCCGCTTGCTTGGCGGCACGCGAAATGGTGATGTGGCCCGACTCTAGCGGTTCGCGCAAGACTTCCAGCACGCGCCGGTCAAACTCCGGTAATTCATCCAAAAACAGGACACCACGATGGGCTAATGAAATTTCACCGGGGCGCGGGGTACCGCCACCACCGACCAGGGCCACACCGGAAGCAGTGTGGTGCGGTGAACGGTATGGCCTGACCTTCCATTTTTCTATCGAGAAACCGCTGGTGAGGGATTGGACTGCCGCCGATTCTAGTGCTTCCTGATCGGTCATGGTTGGCAAAATCCCGGCGAAGCGCGCGGCCAACATGGATTTTCCAGTGCCGGGCGGGCCTACCATGAGGGCGCTGTGCGAACCAGCTGCGGCTACTTCCAAAGCACGTTTTGCTTGTAACTGCCCCTTGACTTCGCTGAAATCCGGGTAGCTCTTGCGGGCTGCTATGGCTTTGACCAGATGCCTGCTAATGCGCGAATCTTGGTCGCTAGCGGCAAAGTGAGCGCACACTTGCAGTAGTGAATCTGCCGGATAAATGAGGGCGTCGCCAACCAGCGCGGCTTCATCGGCATTGCTGGCGGGCAGGATAAAAGAGCGGGGTTTTGCGCCTGCCTTTTGCGCGCTTTGGCAAATCGCAAAGGTCATTGCCAAGGCACCGCGGATCGGCCGCAACTCTCCCGATAAGGATAGCTCGCCGGCAAATTCATATTGATCCAGCGCGTCTGCCGGTATTTGTCCCGATGCGGCGAGTATTCCTAAAGCGATCGGTAAATCAAAGCGGCCAGATTCTTTGGGTAGATCGGCGGGCGCCAAATTGACAGTGATGCGTTTTGCCGGAAAATCGAATCTGGCATTTTGCAATGCCGCGCGCACCCGGTCTTTGGATTCCTTGACCTCGGTGTCGGGCAAGCCGACGATAGTAAAACTAGGCAGGCCGTTGGCGAGATGCACCTCGACGGTCACTTCTGGTGCATCCATACCATTGAGGGCACGACTCTTTAGAACGGCCAGTGACATGCTGGCTTATGCGCCGCGCTGTTTGGTTTCCAATTCCGCTACCCTGGCTTCCAGCGCTTCCAGTTTGCTACGCGTTTTGGCGAGTACCTGTGCCTGAATATCAAATTCTTCCCGTGTCACCAGATCGAGTTTGGCAAAGCCCTGGCTCATCATCGCCTTGACGTTTTTCTCTATGTCTTTGGCGGGCGAGTTCTCCAAAACCTGATTGATTTTGCTTTGCATCTCATTAAAAAAATTTGGCGTATTCATAATTTCCTTGTAATGTGGTTGTTGCGCACCTGAATGGTGCGCATGAGTGGGCGCAAGTGGTCATCCATGAAATCAAGATGCATCAAGTCGGTGCAAAATGAGGCAGCGCATCGAGCTTATCCATTAATTCAATATTGATTTACTATTTTTTTCAACATTCATGAACAGAATCATAACGCATTGCGTCACAGGAGAAGATTGATTTAATCAAGAGTTTTGCGGTTTTCTCTCTATTTTTCCTATGTGCTGACTCTGCGCTCACTATGACGAATAATTTTTAGGCTGTTGTATCAGGTTTGTAGATTGACATGGCACGACTCGTGCTAATAAGCAATTGAAGCGACAAGAACCAATCCGATCGTCATTTAATCAAAAGAGGGAAGTCCAATGAAAAAACTACTACTCAGTGCTGCAATTGCAACAATTTTTGCAGGTAATTTTGCTTTCGCAGAAGACGCCAAGCCAGACAACGAAGTCAGTTTCAATCTTGCTGGTGTCAGTGACTACCGTTATCGCGGCATCTCTCAAACACGTCTGAAACCTGCGCTGCAAGGCGGCGCAGATTATGTGAATAACCCTAGCGGTTTTTACGCTGGCACCTGGTTGTCAACCATCAAATGGACTAAAGATTCTGGCGGTAGCGGCGATCTTGAAGTCGATCTGTATGCCGGTAAAAAAGGCGAGATCGTCAAGGATGTTTCTTACGATGTCGGTGTGCTGTCCTATGTATACCCATCGAATGACTTGGGCAAAGTAGCTGGTTTTGCTAATGCAGATACTACTGAAGTTTATGGCCAAGTCGGCTATGGCCCTGCCTACGTTAAATATTCCCATTCAGTGACGAATCTGTTCGGCTTCGTGAATAGCAAAAACAGTGGCTATCTCGATCTCGGCGCTAATTTTGAAGTTGCGCCAGGCTACACCTTGGGTCTTCACTACGGACACCAGTCTGTAAAAAATAACACGGCCTACGCCTACGACGATTGGAAAATCGGCGTGACTAAAGAATTTTTTGGTGTGACATTTGGCCTCGCGGCAGTCGGCACCAATGCGGACGAAGCTTTGTGGACGACTTCGCCAGCGAAAGGCGGAAAATTCCTTGGCAAATCTGGCGTGGTTTTGTCTGCAGTTAAAACTTTCTAAATCTATTGAAACCAAGCGACCACCAAGCGAGCCCAACATGAAACTAATTACTGCAATTATCAAACCCTTTAAGTTAGACGAAGTGCGCGAAGCGCTCTCAGCTATTGGAGTGCAAGGCATTACCGTGACTGAAGTTAAAGGCTTCGGCCGTCAAAAAGGCCATACCGAGTTGTACCGTGGCGCGGAATACGTGGTCGATTTTTTGCCAAAAACAAAAATCGAAGCTGCTGTGGATGACGCGATTGTCGATCAGGCGATAGAGGCGATAGAAACAGCCGCACGCACCGGCAAAATCGGCGACGGAAAAATTTTCGTCTACTCGCTAGAACAGGTCGTCCGTATTCGTACCGGTGAAACCGGTAACGAGGCGCTTTAATCCGCAACAGGGAACTCACATGAAAAAAATATTCACTAAAGTACTTGCGGCCGGCATCTTGCTGGCGTCGGCAGGATTGTTTTCTTCTGCCATGGCTGCGGATGAAGTGGCCAGCACAGCGGCAGCACCCGTGGCATCCGCTGCTGCTAGTGCCGTTGCCTCTACACCAGAAGTTGCAGCGCCAGTAGCAGCAGTTGCGGCTCCGGCGGCTAGCGGCGATGCAGCAGCACCTGCGGTTGCAGTGGCAGCACCGGCGCCAACGCCAAATAAAGGCGATACCGCCTGGATGATGGTTGCGACCTTGCTGGTTATCTTGATGACTATTCCTGGTCTGGCTTTGTTCTACGGTGGCTTGGTCCGCTCTAAAAATATGCTGTCGGTCTTGATGCAAGTCTTCATGATTTTTGCCGTGATTATTGTGCTGTGGTGTATCTACGGTTACTCACTGGCATTCACCGAAGGTGGCAGATTTATCGGTTCGTTTGACCGCCTGTTCTTGAACGGCATCTGGGACCCAGCCAAAGCAAGTTTCACGACGGCGGCAACTTTCAGCAAGGGCGTAGTGATTCCTGAGTTTGTGTATGTGGTTTTCCAGGCGACTTTTGCAGCGATCACTTGCGGCCTGATCATCGGTGCATTTGCCGAGCGTGCCAAGTTCACCGCGGTACTCTTGTTCGTCGTCTTGTGGTTCACATTTAGCTACTTGCCAGTGGCGCACATGGTGTGGTTCTGGACTGGTCCTGATGCGATCAAAGATGCGGCAACGTTGGCGACTGAAACAGCCAAAGCTGGCTTCCTGTTCCAAAAAGGGGCATTAGATTTTGCCGGTGGTACTGTGGTTCATATCAATGCGGCGGTAGCTGGTTTGGTCGGCGCTTATCTGATCGGCAAGCGTGTAGGTTACGGTAAAGAATCGATGGCGCCACACTCGTTGACGATGACCATGATCGGCGCTTCGCTGTTGTGGGTGGGCTGGTTTGGTTTCAATGCAGGTTCTGCCCTTGAAGCTGGCGATATAGCCGCCTTGGCCTTCGTGAATACTTTGCTGGCAACTGCTGCCGCCACTGTTTCTTGGGTATTTGGCGAGTGGATGGCTAAAGGTAAGCCATCAATGCTCGGTGGTGCTTCTGGTGCGGTTGCTGGTCTGGTCGCGATTACGCCAGCTTGCGGTTTCGTCGGCCCTATGGGCGCTTTAATCATCGGTCTGTTGGCAGGCGTGATTTGCTTGTGGGGTGTAAATGGCCTGAAGCGTTTGTTAGGTGCGGATGATTCTTTGGACGTGTTCGGTGTGCATGGCGTCGGCGGTATCTTGGGTGCCTTGTTGACTGGCGTATTTGCTTCTCCAGCTTTGGGCGGTCAAGGTATTTTTGACTACGTCACTAACAAAATGTCGACTGATGCGTATTCCATCGTCAGCCAGGTCACTGTGCAGGCAACGGCAGTTGGCACCACCATACTCTGGTCCGCTGTGGTCTCGTTCATCGCGTATAAATTGGTGGATCTGGTGATCGGTCTACGGGTACCGGAAGAGGAAGAGCGCGAAGGCCTGGATATTACTAGCCATGGCGAGTCTGCGTATCATTCTTGATTTGTAGGCGGTAAGATATTTCACTAAGGCTTGAAACCCTTAGTGAAAAAAAGAATTAAATAGCCGAAAAAAATGCCGTTCAGTTAATCGCTGAGCGGCATTTTTTTGCGTGATTTTTGTCAAGCTCAGATATTCATAAGTCAATGCGTGCACGTTTTTTATTTCAGCCCCCTCGCCCGCTCGCGGGAGAGGGTTGGGGTGAGGGTGGTTCCGATACGACAATGCCTATTTATTTGGTGCTTAAAACGTTTTTTCTATTGAGCGTATCCGTGCTCAATCACCCTCATCCCCAGCCCTTCTCCCGCGAGCGGGAGAAGGGAGCTTAATCGCCACATCGCATTAGCCTTTGCGTGGTGGCTTCGATCCGGCATCCGATTTGAATGGCCGTTTAGCGCCATCTTTCTTGGCGTGCGAGGCTGATTTTTCTAATACGCGGCGATCACCGCCGGCTTTTCTTTCGCCGAAAGCCGATGATGGCTTGGTGGAAAATTTAGCTGGCTTTTCGCTATTTACAAAATCACTGCCCAAGGCGCTGATCTTCAACTGTTTGTTGGCAACCCACACACCTTTCAGGTGCGTCAACACTTCTGGCGGCATGCCGTCAGGCAGTTCCAGCGTGGTGTAGCTGTCAAAAATTGCGATCTTGCCGATATGCTTGGCTTCCAGCCCCGCTTCGTTGGCAATTGCGCCGACGATATTGCTCGGTGTGACGGCGTGTTCGCGTCCGACTTCGATGCGGTAGCTGAGCATAGGGATCTGGACCTTGCCCTTGTTTTCCAGACGTTTCTTCTCCGATTTGGCCGGTGCCTCTTCTTCCGATGGGAATCTGGCGGCACGCTCAACTACTTTCGTCAGTTTGCTGGCGGGTGCGGCAAACGCCGGGGCTGGTCGTGTTGACGGTGCTGATGGCGCGGCAAAAGCAGGGGCTGCCGAGGACGATGATGCTTTCGCTGGCATGATGTTCAATGCCTGGCCTGCCACCCGTACCGATTTCAAATGATCCATCATGTCTGACGGCAGATTGTCTGGCAGATCAAGCACGGTGTAATCGTCATAAATATCGATACGACCGATAAATTTGGATTCGATATTTGCTTCATTCGCGATCGCGCCGACGATATTGCCCGGCTTGACGCCATGCTCATGACCGACCGCAATGCGGAAAGTGCGCATGCCAGGTTCTGGTGTGCGCGGGCTATGTTCTCTTCTAGCGCCGCGCTCTTCGCGTTCTGGCCGCTCTGTGCGCTCGAAGCGAGGGCGGTCGCCACGTTCAGGACGATCGCCGCGATCACTGCGGCTGGCACGTGATGGCTGCTCATCGCGCCAGCTGTCATCCGATTTGACTTCACGCTTGTTTTTGTCGAGTAACAGCGGCTCATTCCCGCGTGCCATTTTGGCTAAGGCGGCCGCAATCTCAAAGGCCGGCACATTATGTTCACGTTCGTATCCTTCGATGATTGCCAGGAATTGCTCCAGTTCGCCTTGCGCCAGGGTCTCGGTAATCTGCTCTTTAAATCTAGCGATACGCACATCGTTGACTGCCTGTATGGTTGGCAATTCCAACGGTGTAATCGGCTGACGCGTGGCGCGCTCGATCGCTTTCAACAGATTTTTTTCACGCGGGGTGATGAACAAAATCGCATCACCGCTACGGCCAGCGCGGCCAGTACGGCCAATGCGGTGGGTGTAGCTTTCTGGATCATGCGGTACATCGTAGTTGACCACGTGGCTGATGCGTTCCACGTCCAGACCGCGGGCGGCCACGTCAGTGGCGACCAGAATGTCGATCTTGCCGTCTTTGAGTTGCTGGATGGTGCGCTCGCGTTGCTGCTGCTGGATATCGCCATTAATCGCGGCGACTGAGAAACCTCTGGCAGAGAGTTTGCCAGCCAGCTCTTCGGTGCCAAGCTTGGTGCGGGCAAATACGATCATGCCGTCGAAAGTCTCGGCTTCCAGAATGCGCGTCAAGGCATCAAGTTTATGCATGCCGCTGACCAGCCAATAACGCTGGCGAATATTGTCGGCGGTGCCAGTCTTGGCCGCGACCGTAATTTCTGCCGGTTTTTTCAAATAAGTCTGGGCGATGCGTTTGATGGCCGAAGGCATGGTCGCGGAGAACAGCGCGACCTGGCGTGTTGCCGGTGTGTCTTTCAGGATGCGCTCTACGTCGTCGATAAAGCCCATGCGTAGCATTTCGTCGGCTTCATCTAGCACCAGGGTTTTCAGTTTCGACAGATCCAGCGAACCTTTATCCAGATGATCGATCACGCGGCCTGGGGTTCCAACTACAACATGCACGCCACGGCGCAAGGCCGACAGCTGAGGGCCATAGCTCTGGCCACCGTAAATTGGCAAGACATGAAAACCGGGAATATGTTTGGCATAGGTCTGGAAAGCTTCGGCCACCTGGATCGCGAGTTCACGGGTCGGCGCCAGCACCAGGGCTTGCGGCGTGGTCTGGCGAATATCAATACGCGACAAGATCGGCAGGGCGAAAGCGGCTGTCTTGCCGGTACCGGTCTGGGCTTGGCCCAAGACATCGCGGTTTTCCAGCAAAATCGGGATAGTTGCGGCTTGAATCGGGGAAGGCGACTCATAACCGACATCATTCAGGGCGCGCATCAAGGGCTCGCTCAGTTGTAGATCGGCAAAAGTAGTACTAGGGGGATTGGTTGGTTCAGACATGGCGACACTCACAGATTCGCTCTAATCGCAGGATGCGAAAGGATATATAGGGGCGTAGTTTACTCTCTTATGACGGTAAGGGCACTAGAACAGTCTTTCAAGTCCGTAAACCTCTTCATCCACAATAAA
Source organism: Pseudomonadota bacterium (assembly GCA_040390685.1). Taxonomy (GTDB): domain Bacteria; phylum Pseudomonadota; class Gammaproteobacteria; order Burkholderiales; family Burkholderiaceae_D; genus Undibacterium. The sequence goes on from JAZJYB010000241.1 coordinate 47,364, forward strand.
AGCACAAGCGACACGAAAGGCACGAAAAAGGACAAAAAACACGCTCATTTCGTGATTTTCCTGCCTTTCTTGGACAAAAAAAAGCCCATCCGGTCTGGATAGGCTTTTTGCCTTACGACTTTACCTTACTTTATTTTACTCAGGCATTACCACTTCATATTCAAGGAATACTTGCCGCTAGTCGCGCCAGTGCCGCCGCTGTAGTACTTGACCTTGACGTACAGGGTCATTGTGCTGCTGCCGGTATTGGCTTTTGTTACCGTATCAACAGCACCAGTACCGGCGGTGCTCGAGCTCAGTTGCGTGCCGGTGCTCGATAGCATGTACAGATCGTAATCTGAAGTGCTATTTGGCGTCAGCTTGGCGGTCAATGTCTTGCCAGCTGGCAGATC
>JAZJYB010000241.1:47765-51385 GCA_040390685.1 Pseudomonadota bacterium
ATCCAGATCGGTACTGGCGGACATCGTACCGTTGACCGTGGTGTTGGCAGTGCTGATCAGGTTGGCAGTGGCGGTTGTGCCATTGGCTTCCGTTTCGGCAATCGTTGGTCCAGGTGGCACTGCGGCCGCGAGAATATTCTGCGCCTCGAACTTGGCACGGAAAGTATTTTCATACGTCGCATCGGTTGGGAACAGGTTATGCGCGGCGTTCACAATCGCGGTCGCCATCGCTGGCATCTTGATATTCGAACCTAGACCAAAATGTCCTTCCAGGATGATCTGGTCGATATTTGCACGCGGTTTGCCGGCAGCAATCAAGGCCACCATCGATTGATACAGCGGTGCCGACCAGAGTTCATCCGATTGGAAAGTCACGCCGTTTTCCGTCACCGAAGTATGCGCAGCGTAAGTCTTAGTGCTGTTGTACTTGGCATCGGTGCGGTTCAACATACGGCCACCCCAGCAAGCGCCATGACCATCCCAGCTAAACGCCCATTCTGGATGATAAGTTTTTCCATTTGGTGTGCTATAGGAATACGACGCAGCCCAATAATCGCCGAAACCTTCGCCCATGCCGCCAGTGTCGCCGCCGCTCCAGCTGGAGTTGATGCTAGCCTGGATGCCGTGGCCGTATTCGTGCAAGATCACATCGGCGTCTTCCGAATCATTCACACAACCGTGGCCAAAGGCCAGATAGCCGGTAGCACCGGTGCCGCTGAAGTGCGAATTGTCATCGCCATTCACGCCATCGGTATCGACGTTCATAGAGCGGTTCAAAATCGATTTTGTACCAGTAAAGCCCATAGTCTGGATGTAGCGCTGGTTCTGGTCCAGATGGAAATACACGTTGCTGTCATCAAAGGCGTTATTGCCGCGCTTGGCAGTCCAGACGCCATTGGTGGTAGTGCTCGGTGCGGTATTCGGCGCCTCGATATTCGTGATGTTCACGTATGGGCCAGTTAATTTATACACACCGGAAGTCACGGTCAGGTCGAGCATGCTCTTGGTGGAGTAGGCGGCATCGAAGGCGGATGCAGCCGAAGTGTCCGTCAGCGCATCAGTGTTCAAGACTGTGCGTGGATCTGGATCAAACACCAGGCCGCTACCGTTGATGCCGGAAGCGATCGAGGCAACTTGGGTAGTGGTAGTGGTTGTAGTGGTAGAAGCCGGGCCTTTGCCGAATGCCTCTGTTGCTGCCTGGCGATCCAGGGTCTGGCCTGGTGCTGCGGCACGTGCGGCGATACTGCGCTCACCGCCCTTGTTCGTGCGTGGCAATGAAGTCGTACGCGATTCCAGCAAGCTGCCGTTATGCGCATGGATGTACTGGATAAATCCGCCGGTCGGCATTTGCGCGGCAATATCTACCTTATGTGCCAGCTGAACGCCATCCTTGGTCGCCAGCCATACCAGCTCGCTGCGCGGTGCCGCCACCAGTGGGTGCTGCACTTTCATATTGTTCCAGGCGTTATCCATCGCCTGATCTTTAGAGATTTGCGCCTGTACGTACAATTGATTCACTGCATTTGCGTCGACCTTTTCGGAAACAGGCTTGGTCTCGTTGAAAATTTTCAGCAAGTCGCCATTGCGCGCGATCGAGACGATGATTTCAGCGCCTTCCACAGGCAAGCCACGCAACATCTGTTGATAGTAATAATGTTTTCCGGTCAGGGACTCTTGTGTCCTGGTTAACACCAGGTTATCCAATGCGGCAGGCAAGCCAAAGCGGGCGCCATGTTCACGCAAGGCGTCTTGCGCAGAAGCGACTTTGCTGCCGTTGAAGATCGTGAGGTTTTCAGTGGTGCTGCTAGTGCCGGCTTGCGCGACGCCTGCATAGGCAAGAAAAATAAGTGAGGCTAAGATAGAACGGGAATGCTGTTGCATAGGGTGTATCTCCTGAGATTTGCGTTTTGGTAACGCTTTTAATAATCGCCTTTTATATTCTTGCTGCAATCGTGTTGAAGCAATTACACTAAGGCAAAGTTTCATCTGATCATGATTGTCAGAGTGCCGTGAGATTACATCAGCTCAGACAAATTGACGAGAATTCGACGTGAAATTAGAGCATTTCGACGAAAAAGTGTTGTAAGGTTTTGACGAAAAACTTTGTTGCAGTGCAGTGCAGTGCAGTGCAGTGCAGTGCAGTGCAGTGCAGTGCAGTGAAATTGAGACGGTTTTGCGCCACTCTGGTGGTATGTCTGCGCAAAATGTGTTTTCGTCATGCATGCGGTCAAGCGCTTGACGCTGATAGAATGAGCAGCAAAGTCGGGCACTGCGCATTAAATTGATTCCTTTTCGAAATCATGTGTGTCCAGGCGCAGTAGGCAACGACACTTATTATTTAGAAATGAAATGACACATGAACAAAGCAGAAGCAATCCAAATCGCCAACGAATCACTACGCGCCAACTTGCTCAACGAAGGCAATACGCAATTCTCGCAGGTGGTGCGTTACGTTGCCGATGAAGGCTGGTGGCTGAATATTCCACTGGCTAATTTTCGCAAGGAAAATCATTTCCTGATCTGTAACGAGAAGACGAAAAGCTTTCGTCATCTGACCATCAAGGCCAATAATATCTTGAGCCCGGCGACAAAATTCCGCGTCAAGGATGGTGTCGCAGATATTTTTATTTCGGCCGCCAATCCCAAAAAACTGGTTGATTTCTTACAGGGCGGAAGCAAATACAGTTTCAATAAACATCTGGTGGATGAGCATCGTTTTTGATGCCGGAAAACCGATTAATCTGCCTCGGCCGGGGCGAAAATTCAAACGCATCAAGCGAAGTATTTTCCGCTTAAGCACTGATCATATTTTGTAGTGTTGCAGCATGATTCACATGTTGTAGTGTTGTAGCATGATTCGCATGCTGTCGGAAACACGGAGTCAGGTCCAATGTGATTGAATTATGTCAAATGTAAGGCCTGACCCCTCATTGGTCCTCTCATTGGTCCTCAAAAACAAAAGTATTCGCGACGCGTTTATATGCCAAATCCCCTTTCATTTCTGGCGGAGACAATACCCAATCACCGACCTTTATTTCCTCGATAGGCACTAAACCAGTTTTGGTATGGACCAAGGTTCCCGCAATAAAACATCCATTTACACCTGAAACAGGACGGAACTCCATCCACTTAGAAATCGTATCGATGATTTGTTGATATTTGGAGTTACCTGAATAGGTAGAAAGTTCGTTTAACAGCGAATCCCATGTCTTCGGCGCATCGACAATGTTCAATTGCATCGCGGCGTTACCATCCTCCATCGCCTCGCGCGCTTTCAAGGTAAGGTCTTTTTGAATTTGCACAGCCTGAAACGCCTGCTCGCGCAATGACATATTTTTGTCAAACAATTTTGGAATGAGCTTGCCTTGCTCTTGCAATCAGGTCACCGATTCCTCCGCCGTCATTGAAGCGCGTTGCGGAAGCTTGATAGTAATACCGGAACATGTTCGCAATTCGCCACCAGCATGACTCACAATAGATCCACCAGTGCTATCTGCTAAAAGAACGTAAAAGAACGAAAGAACGGGGTCAAAAGAACGGAAAAGAACGTGGAAAAGAACGTGGGAAAGAACGTGGGAAAGAACGTGGGAAAGAACGTGGGAAAGAACGTGGGAAAGAAC
>JAZJYB010000242.1:0-11309 GCA_040390685.1 Pseudomonadota bacterium
CAGCATGTCATCGTCACGGTCGGCACGGAGTTTTACCGGGCGCTTCAGATGCGAAGCGGAAATCGCCGCCAGTGCCGCCCACAATGCCGATTGCGATTCCTTGCCGCCGAAACCGCCACCCATGCGCCGGCATTCGACTACGATATTGTGTGAGTTGACGTTCAGCGCATGCGCCACGACATGCTGCATTTCGGTCGGGTGCTGGGTCGAACAATACACCAGCATGCCATTGTCTTCTTTAGGGATCGCATAGGAAATCTGGCCTTCCAGATAGAATTGCTCTTGCCCACCTACGTACAGTTCACCTTTGACGCGGTGCGGCGATTTCTCGAACGCCTTTTGCGCATCGCCGCGTTGCAAACGCATCGGTGGGATCACGAAAGACTGGGCTTTTTTCGCTTCCTGTGGCGTCAAAATCGCGGGCAATTCCTGATAACTGATGTCAGCCTTGCGCGCGGCCCGCCGTGCATTGTCATGGCTGTCGGCTACCACCACAAAAATCGGCTGGCCGACATATTCAACCAGGCCTTCAGACAGTATCGGGTCATCGTGGATGATGGGGCCGCAATCGTTGGTGCCGGGAATATCCTTGTAGGTATATACGGCGACCACGCCGGTAGAACTCTTCACTGCATCCAAGTTCATGGCCAAAATATTCGCGTGAGCCTTCGATGATAGCCCGAGCGCGGCATGCAAGCTGCCTTGTACTTCGGCGATATCGTCGGTGTAAGTCGCTTCACCGAGCACATGCAATACAGCCGATTCATGCGGGCGAGCTTGCCCGACTTCGGCCCAGGCTGAAGGCGCGCTGGGAAGTTCAGTCAGGAAGGTTTCAGTTTGCTTATTCATGGAATTATCTCCCGCCTTCAGTGTAGGCAAAAGCACTAATGGATTGCAATGCCAGAGGCGCATCAGTCCGGGTTTCTAACCAGAAACGGCGCAACAGGTTTTGTGCAGTTTTCATGCGGTATTCACTGGAAGCGCGCATGTCGCTCAAGGGGGCGTAATCCTGCGCCAGCATTGCCATCGCATTTTTCAGTGTCGCTTCATTCCAGAGCTGGCCATTTAGCGCAGCCTCGGCTTTTGGCGCCCGTTTTGAGGTCGCCGCCATGCCACCGTAGGCGATGTGTGCATCGCTGATAAAGTCGCCATCCAACGTAATCGCATATGCAGCACAGACTGCCGAGATATCCTGATCGTAGCGTTTGGCCAGCTTATAGGTACGGAAAGATACCTTGGCGCGGGGCAGGGGGATGCGTACCGCTTCGACGAATTCGCCGGGTTGCATATCCTTCTTCATGTAATCCAGATAGAAATTCTCCAGCAAGAGCACACGCTGGCCGTTGGTGCCGCGTAAGATAATTTCTGCACCGAGCGCGATCATCCATGGCGCGGAATCACCTATAGGCGAACCGTTTGCAACGCTGCCACCCAGAGTGCCGGTATTGCGGATCGGCTGCGAGGCGAAACGCTGCCACATCTCGGTCAGTTCATCAGGGTAATGGCGGCATACCGCAGCGTAAGCATCGTTCAGGTTCACGCCGGCACCAATTTCAATTTGGCCCTCAGTCTCGACGATATTGTTAAGCTCCTTGACTTCACGCACGTAAATAATGTCGCCGAGATCGCGCATTTGTTTGGTGACCCACAGGCCGATATCGGTAGAGCCTGAAAGGATGCAGGCCTGCGGTTTTGCGGCCCTGATCTGCACCAATTCTTGTAGGGTGCGCGGGGCGTAAAAAGTTTGCTCACCTTGTTGGTAGATGAACATCTCGCTGCGCTGCAAAGCCTGCAAGGAGCTCGCCAGCGCGGCTTTATCGAAGCTAACATCGGGCAATTCGCCCATGCGTTTAGCCGCATCGATAATCGGCCGGTAACCGGTGCAGCGGCACAGGTTGCCGGACAGGGTTTCGTCGATTTCCTTGCGGCAAGGTGTGCTTTTCTCCCCGTCTTTTTTCAAATATAGACTCCAAAGCGACATCGCGAAACCGGGCGTGCAGAAGCCGCATTGCGAGCCATGGCATTCGACCAACGCCTGCTGCACCGGATGCATTGCACCGTCGCCCAGCTTCAGATCTTCCACTGTGAATAGCGCTTTGCCATCGAGCGTAGGCATGAACTGGATGCAAGAATTCACCGATTTCATCTCGACCTTGCCATCCTTCATCTCGCCGATGACTACTGTACAGGCGCCGCAGTCACCCTCGGCGCAGCCTTCCTTGGTACCGGTGCAATGCAGGTCTTCGCGCAAGTGCTGCAAGATGGTTTGTGTAGGCGCGACATCATTTACTTGCTGAATTTGCCCTTGGAAATAAAATCGAATTGGCTCAGACATGATTATTTATCTTTAAGTTTTTTGTAGTGTGAGGTTAGCATTCGTCATCTTGTCACCTATGCTTAGATAATGATGCTGACTATGATTTTAAATATATAGTATTTGTCGGATTTGTTTGGTTTTTTCGATTAATACACTTACTGTGCTTGGTTTTTTGTTAGGCACACATACGACAGAAATAAGAAAAGGGTGCAATCTTTATCAGATTGCACCCTTTTTGTCTTGGTGTTGAGGACTATACGTTGCCGCGTCCACCAGAACGACGTGGCGTGCTCTGCTTTACGACAGGCCTGGTTGATGGTCGTGCAGGGCTTCCTTCGCGGGATCCACCAGTTGCTGGCCTTGCCTGGCGGTTGCCAGAACGACTTGCTCCGCCCCCCCCATTGCCTCGACCCTGGCCTTGACCTTGCCCACCGAAACTACGCAATTGTATCGGCTGTGCCTTAGCATGTGGATCAGGAATAAAACCGTCGATGATTTCCTGAGGTAACTGGCGTTTGATGAGTTTTTCGATGTCGGCCAAGAGTTTGAATTCGTCGACACAGACCAAAGACACCGCTTCGCCAGTCGCGCCAGCACGGCCAGTACGGCCGATACGGTGCACGTAATCTTCCGGTACGTTCGGCAAGTCGTAATTCACCACATGCGGGAGTTGATCAATGTCGATACCGCGTGCGGCAATATCGGTGGCAACCAGAACTGTCAGGCTTCCATCCTTAAACTCAGACAAAGCTTTAGTGCGCGCTGACTGGCTCTTATTGCCATGGATGGCCATGCTATTAATGCCGCCAGCGATCAGTTGCTCGACTAGTTTATTCGCGCCATGTTTGGTGCGGGTGAAAACTAAAACTTGGTTCCAGCTATATGTTTTGATCAAGTGCGCGAGCAATTGCTGTTTCTTATCGCGGTCTACCGGATGCACTTTTTGCGCAATGATTTCGACAGTAGAGTTGCGACGCGCAACTTCTATCATCGCCGGGTTATTCAGCAGACGATCTGCCAGGGCTTTAATATCATCCGAGAAAGTGGCCGAGAACAATAAGTTCTGGCGTTTTGGCGGTAAGACTGCCAATACTTTTTTGATGTCATGAATAAAACCCATGTCCAGCATACGATCGGCTTCATCAAGAACCAGAATCTCAACATGACTAAGGTCTATCGTCCCTTGTTGCTTGTGATCCAGCAAACGACCTGGTGTCGCGACCAGAATATCCACACCGGTTTTTAACAGTTTGATTTGTGGATTAATCCCTACGCCACCAAAAATCACACCAGAATTAAGATTGGTATGTTTGCCGTAAGTACGGACGCTTTCTTCTACCTGCGCAGCAAGTTCACGTGTTGGTGTCAGGACTAATGCCCGGATATGGCGTCTATCAGTTTTGTTCTTTGGCGCATTGGCGCCTTTGGATAAACGCTCAAGTATCGGCAAGGTAAAGCCAGCTGTTTTGCCAGTTCCGGTTTGTGCGCCGGCGAGCAAATCGCCACCTTTGATCACTGCCGGTATTGCTTGCTGTTGAATTGGGGTGGGGATCGTGTACCCGTGTTCGCTAACTGCGCGAACGATGCACTCGGACAAGCCAAGTTCAGTAAATGTGGTCATACTAATTTCTAAAAAAAACAAACAATCAAGCAGGATGCCCGATATGTAAGAGTAAAGCGGAAGAGTATTTCAAGCATCAACTAACATAATTTGGATGGGGAAGATGCTCTAAGTAATTTAAAGCTAAAAAACTATTTTTTACCAGCAAACGCTTGCAAGGCATTGACCATTTGGGAGAAAACTTTAGGCGTACCAGCCAATACGTCGCCAACATGCAAGTAATCAGAATCGCCCGAGAAGTTGCCGATAATTCCGCCCGCTTCCGTGATTAGCAAGGCACCCGCAGCGATATCCCAAGGGGCTAGACCTTTTTCAAAAAAACCGTCTAAACGGCCAGTAGCAACATAAGCCAGATCCAGTGCAGCTGCGCCAGGTCTTCTTAAACCCTGGCATTTGGACGTCATGATTTTATACATTTCCATGTACTCATCCAGGCCGGATAAATTGCGGCCTGAAAATCCTGTGCCGATGAGTGCATCTGCAAGTTTGTCGCAGCGGGTGACTCGAATACGTTTGTCGTTCAAGAAAGCACCGGCACCTTTGGTGGCCGTGAACATTTCATTACGTGTGGTATCGTAAATTACAGACTGTGTGATAATGCCGCGCTGTTGCAAGGCGATAGAGACGCAATACTGTGGAAAACCGTGGATAAAGTTGGTGGTGCCATCGAGCGGATCGATGATCCACACATTGTCATTGTCGTCGTGCAGGTTGGCGGAAGACCCAGACTCTTCTGCCAGAATCGCGTGATCCGGGTAGGCTTGGGTTAGCACCTCAATGATAGCGGCTTCGGCGGCTCGGTCAACTTCAGTGACAAAATCGTTATATTGTTTTTCAGTGACTTGAACGCGATCAAGATCGAAAGAAGCACGATTGATGATAGTCGCGCCACGACGAGCGGCTTTTATCGCCGTATTTAGCATTGGGTGCATAAGGGTTTCCGTTAAAATGGCAATAAGTAACATCTTTGCATCGCATATGATGCAAAGAATATAAATGTCGCACAAAAATGAAATAAAGAGCGTCGCGTCAAATTGCGGCAAATGCCATCAAGGGTTAACACGGAATTGCGCTATTTTAAATGAACTTGCCTCAAACTGACACATCTCTTTTCAAACGCCTGCGATTTGTACTAGTCGGAACTAGTCATCCTGGCAATATCGGCGCCGTCGCTAGAGCCATGAAAACAATGGAATTTTCAGAACTCTATCTCGTTAGCCCGCGGTTTCCTGATGCCTTGACCAATCCAGATGCGATTGCATTTGCGAGTGGGGCTCAAGACATACTTCAGGCGGCGAAGATAGTTACATCAATTGACGAGGCCTTGATTGATTGCCATTATGTTGCAGCGGTGAGCGCGCGCTTGCGTGAATTTTCCCCGCCAATTTTGTCGCCGCGACAATTGGCATCACATTTATATCAATCAACTCAGGAGTCGGTTGCGCTAGTTTTTGGTAACGAACGTTACGGTTTGCCAAATGAGATCGTCGTGAATTGCAATGCATTGATCAATATTCCAGCGAATCCAGATTATTCGTCGCTCAACTTGGCGCAAGCGGTGCAATTATTGGCGTATGAATGTAGGGTTGCCGAAATCGAAGACGAAGTTGATAAGCTAAGTGCAAATCCAGACATCGGCTTTCAAGGAAAGACAGCGTCGTCAAACGAGATAGACGGGATGTATGTCCATTTAGAGAAGGCTCTGGTTGCGATTGATTTTTTAGATCCAACCAGTCCCAAGAAATTGATGCCGAGATTAAAACGCATGTTTTCGCGGACTCAGCTAGAAACCGAAGAAGTGAATATCCTTCGGGGAATTGCTAAAAAAATTATTGATTTCAAGGGTTAATATTGACGTTTTTATATAGTTGCGTGATGGTAGTGGGCGACCAATGAATAGATTTTATCTAAATTAACAAATTAGTTGATTTTTCTCCACAAGAAGCAAAGTTTTTTACTTTTGTCTTTCTTGTAAAACAAGTAATATTGTGTTGGTCTATTTTCTTGGTATGCGTGTAGAGGTATTTATTATTTTTTTTCAAATTCGTCATTTAAGATTTTATTTTATTCTCACTCTTCTTCTTGTGTTTGCTGGGATTGCTCCTGCTTATGCGATTGGTCTGGGTAAGTTGCACGTGCTGTCTGGCCTTGGCCAGTCTTTACAAGCGAATGTAATTTTGCTTGGAACAGAAGCGAATGAAATAGGCAATAACTGCATTCGAGTTAAAGTTGGTACAGCGGAAGGTGTTTTTCTTGCTCAGGCAGCGGTAAGTATTATTGAAATAGGCAAAAATAAAGCCATTTCTATGTCGACTGGACTTCGATTAAATGAGCCAGCTGTCAAGATTACTATTGACGTCAGTTGTGAAACTCAACTTCATCGAGATTTTTTGGTACTGCTTGATCCGCCAGAATTTTTGCCTGCGATCATTAGAAATAGCCCGAATGCAGTGACAAAATTCAGTGCGCCAATAGAGCCTGTGGCCGGGATTTCTCAGGCTCCGCAAATTTCAAATGAAGTGCCGCCATCTCTTCAAATTTCTAAAAAACATAAATCAAACAAGCCGACAAGTACCCAGAAGTCGATTGAGAAATTAAACACAAAACCAATAAAAAAATTAAAACCGGTCAAGCTTGAAAAATCAACGAAAGATGTACTGCGACTTTCTGACGATATGCCTTTTGGACCTGAAGGATTAAAGATCAGCACGACACTTTCGCCTTTGCTTGAGCAGAAAATTTCTGAAAATATGGAGCAAATACGTCGCGCACAAAGACAAATGGCGACAATTTTACGTGGAGAAGATTTAAGTAAGCCCGCTAATCCAGATGTTGATCTTGAGCAAAAAACGATACAAAAATTATTAGATGAATCAGCTCAGTTGAGGAATAACAACAAGGCAGATGAAATTTATTTTGACGAAATTCGAAAAAATAGTTTTTCGCGAAATTGGGTGATTGGATTGGCTTCCTTGGTGCTGGCCAGTTTATTGATTATTTTGCTCTTGTTTATACATGTTCGCCAGATGCAAACTAGTGTTGAAATGTCTTGGTGGGAGCAAGGGAAGGATAAGAAAGAGGCTGAACGACGCAAAAGTGTTGCAGAGAAAGTCGACGAGGTACAGGCAACTTATGAAACTAGCGCAACTGGTGCTGATGTTCATAGTCATGATGTGCTCGGGTCCGGATCTCATGGAGTATTGCGGTCTGTAAATGTCGACGCGGTATCAAGTGAATTGGCATTTGAAAATAAGAAACAAATATTTTTTCAACATGCCACTAACACTCGCACACCCACGTTAGAAGAGTCAAACACAAGTACATTTAATTTCTTCTCGGGACCTGGAAGTTCCGTCAAGGTGGAGGAAATTTCAGATATTACGCAAGAGGCCGAGTTTTGGATGTCGGTGAACGACCCTCAAAGAGCAATCGAAATTCTGAATGATCAAGAGGATGTGGTGCATCCAGATTCACCTGTGCCATGGCTGTATCTATTGGATCTTTACCGTTTAGTGAAAAATAGAGTGAAATATGACAGCCTTAGAGATAGATTTATCAATATCTTTAATGCAAATATCCCTGATTTCGATACTGAGGCCAGCGATAAAAATGTTTTGCAGTTAGAAGACTATCCACATCTGATTGAGCGAATTTGTCGGACGTGGAATGGAAATGAAATCATCCCTTTATTGGAAAGCTTATTGCTTGATGATCGGGAGGGCAAGCGTACTGGCTTTGAATTGCCCGTATATCGCGACATCTTGTTGTTGATTTCGATTGCACACGAAATAGAGAAAATGTTTGCAATTGATAATTCGAAGTCAAGTTCCAGACAAGGACTTCATGAAGGTCTGTCCCGCACTAAAAATGTGGGTGAGTCAAAAAATGATTCCAATTTGGATATGATAGAGTTTGAGGTGATTGATTTTCCAAATGCGACATCAATAAAAAAATAAACATTTTATTTTTATTCTTCGAGAATCATAAAATGATCATTCCAAATCAGTTCAATTTATATTGAGTGATTTGGAATCTTCGCGTACATTAAACTAAACAGCGCGACGCATTTTTTCTACCACATAATTTTTTTGTTCTGGGGGGATAGCGACAAGTTTGACTATAGCAAACGTGCAGTTGTCGCCATGTGAGTTTGCCCGCTCTCTTGCTTTTCGGATTAAAAGTTCTGATGCTTGTCTTGGGCTATTTGCGGCGACCGCTGCAGAAATTTCATTATCAGAAAAATAGTGCCACAGTCCATCAGAGCATAGAATAAACGAATCACTTACTTTTAAGTTGCTGTGAGAGCCATATGTAACGTAAGGCGCAGCAGTAGTCGAACCGAGTACATTCACCAATATATTTGCCATTTTGTGAGATTTTGCTTCCTCAGCGCTTATTTTTCCCTCGTCGACGAGCTTTTCAACGTAGGAGTGGTCTTTTGTTCTCTCGGCAAAATTTGGGCCGCTAAATCGATAAAGCCGAGAATCACCAACATATGCCCAAATGGCTTCTTTTTGTGGCGTAATGACGAGGGCGACAAAAGTGCTGTGCGGCTCTTTTTCGGCGGATACGCCAGCAAGTTTAATTACGGTGTGCGATTCGTTTACTATGGTTGCAAGCAATGCTTTTACATCGTTTTCAGGATAGAATTCATCGAATAAGGACTTTGCAGTGCGAATTACTTGTTCTGCTGCCAATGCACCACCACTTTTTCCGCCCATACCATCGGCGACCACGGCCATCATGTATCCTGGTGCATGTGGTGCAGCAAAAAGAGCAGCTCTATCTTGCTGTTCTTTACGATCGCCTATGTGTTGGGCGGTGCCGGCTTCGATCTTATATTGGCTCATACGTCTCGGTAGATTAAACTAATGGGTATGCCCATTAACTCTATTGTTTAAATAAATTTCATTTTACCTCTAACTAGACGACTATGAATCATCCATTACAAATACAGCAACGCATTATTGAGTTAGAAGTCGAGCATCGAGATTTGGACGTGGTCATAGAAACCTTGGTTAGGGATATTAATCACGATGAATTACAGCTTCGTCGGCTGAAAAAGAGGAAATTGCAGCTCAAAGATCATATTACGTTATTGAAAATGCAAATGATGCCCGATGTGCCGGCATAATTTTTCTTTGTTATTCCCAGTTTTTTTAGTCGAAACTTTTACATTTTGTTGCACATTATTGCGTACCTATTTTGATTGAAAACATACAAGAACCAAATGTTGCAGGCGTTCATGACAATGAAGTTGAGCAAATTTTCGGATCGTCTGGAGCGCTAAGCGCATCGATTAAGGGCTATCGTCCACGCGAGTCACAGACCGAAATGGCGAAAGCGATTGCTGCCGCGATTGATGGACAGAAAACGTTGCTAGCGGAGGCCGGAACCGGGACTGGAAAAACCTACGCCTACTTAACACCTGCTTTGCTGTGGGGTGGCAAGGTAATCATTTCAACCGGTACGAAAAATCTCCAGGATCAACTTTTTTTGCATGATATTCCCACGATTAAAAGGGTTTTAAAAGCGCCGGTATCAGTCGCTCTTCTCAAAGGGCGAGCGAACTATCTTTGCCATTTTCATCTGGAAAGAACTTTGCAAAACGGACGACTTACTTCGCGCGAAGATGTCGGGTATTTGCGTGATATATCCCGCTTTATGAAAACCACCAGTACCGGGGATAAAGCCGAACTGGCGCGTGTGCCGGAGACTGCATTAGTCTGGAATCTGGTTACATCGACTAAAGACACTTGTATGGGGTCGGAGTGTCAATACTATCAAGACTGTTTTGTCATGAAAGCGCGCAAAGAGGCGCAGCAGGCGGATGTGGTTGTAGTAAATCATCATTTGTTTTTTGCGGATCTGGCATTGAAAGATACAGGCATCGCTGAATTGCTGCCTTCAGCAAATACGGTGATTTTTGATGAGGCACATCAATTGCCGGATACTGCCACTTTGTTTTTTGGTGAGACGGTTTCAACTTCGCAGATTTTGGAATTGTGTCGCGATGTGTTGGCGGAGGGCTTATCGCATGCGCGCGACGGTGCGGAATGGGCCAAGCTGGTTGCGCCGGTTGAGCGAGCTGCACGGGATCTGCGCTTGAGTTTTCCGCAAGATGTGATCCGTTTATCTATATTGCAAATAGCCGCGTCCAGTCCATTTTTTCCAGCCTTGGAAACGCTTAAAGACTGTATGCAAGACATGATAGTCGTTCTTGAAAAACAAGCCGAACGTGCTGAAACGATAGAGCAATGTCGTGTGCGCGCTATCGATTTAAATAGTCAATTACATGGATGGAAAGAACTCGATCTCAGTAAAAAAGATTCTGCTGGAAAACCGGAATGTGTATTATGGGTGGAGGCCTATTCGACCTCCTTGCAATTGCATAAAACCCCTTTATCTATTGCACCAATTTTTAATAAACAACGTGAGGGCGTGCCGCGGACCTGGATATTTACCTCGGCGACGATGGCTGTAAAAAATGACTTTACCCATTATGTATCTCAAATGGGTTTGTGGGATGAGCCAGCCAGAACTTGGCCAAGTCCCTTCAATTATCCAGAGCAAGGATTGCTGTATGTGCCGAATGGTATGCCACAACCAAATTCACGCGAATATACAGATGCAGTAGTTGATGCGGCGCTTCCTGTAATCGAGGCGGCTGGGGGGCGCGCTTTCCTGCTTTGTACCACGATCAAGGCTGTCAAGCATTGCGCCGAACGACTGAGGGAGGAGTTTCAAAAGCGGGAATTACCTTTTCCACTATTTGTACAAGGGGACGCTGGACGCACTGAATTGCTGGAGCGCTTTCGTGCGGCCGGTAATGGTGTGTTAATCGGCAGTCAAAGTTTTTGGGAAGGTGTTGATGTTCGCGGTGATGCTTTGTCGTTAGTTATTATTGATAAGCTACCGTTTGCACCGCCAGATGATCCGGTTCTGGCTGCTCGAATTGAAGCAATGGAGAAGAAAGGCCTAAATGGTTTCGTGCATCATCAGCTGCCGGAAGCAATTATCAATCTAAAGCAGGGCGCCGGACGCTTGATCCGCGACGAGACGGATAAGGGCGTACTGATGATTTGTGACCCGCGCCTGATTTCCAAGCCCTATGGAAAGCGTATCTGGCAAAGTTTGCCTGCGTTTACGCGCACCAGAGAGGTTGATGTGGTGGTGCAATTTTTTGCTGGTTTGAACCTATCGAGATTGAAAGTTGAATAATTCCGCTGTCAGAAATTCCGCTGTCAGAATAGTTGCTGCGGTTGTATATATGCGAATTTATTATTGTGAATTCCTTACTTTTTCCGAATCGGATTTATTTATCCAAATTCCTTGCCAACCCCGGCCAAGCTTTGCTATGATTCGCCTCCC
>JAZJYB010000243.1:0-11841 GCA_040390685.1 Pseudomonadota bacterium
AATTTTTAAGAAAGTAAAATTTAATTCAAAACGACTCCATTCGATATTGAAAAAAGCAATATCAGTTGTTATGCAGACCATAATCCAGATCTTAAGACTCATAAGGAAAAATTTTACCCACCTATTTTTTTCCTTATTGATTGATTCGTATCAATATCCATATCTACCTGGTGAGAGTAAAGTAAATCAAGGGGCAGACGTCTTTCTAAGGAGTGTATTTTGATCAAACTTCATTTTCTGGGCGCCGCAGGTACCGTGACAGGATCACGCTACCTGATAGAAGCTGAAAACCAACGATTGATGATCGATTGCGGCCTATTTCAAGGTTACAAGCAGCTACGTCTGCGTAACTGGGAGGCGCCGCCTTTCAATCCCAAAAGCATAGATGCAATTTTACTGACGCACGCGCACCTTGATCATTCAGGCTTCTTACCACTCATGGTAAAAAAAGGATTTCGAGGGAAAATTTATTGCACAGAAGCGACTTTCGAATTATGCAAACTATTACTCAGAGACTCAGCCAGATTGCAGGAAGAAGAAGCCGGGTATCTGAATCGTCACCATCTTTCAAAACACCCAGAAGCCTTACCGCTTTACGACAGTGATGATGTCAGCCAGACGCTTAAACAGTTCGTAAGAACACAAGAGCATCACAAAATAGTTCTTGCTGACAGGATAAGCGCCAAGTGGATACCGAATGGCCACATCTTAGGCTCATGCAGTATCGCTTGTGAGGTCGAGGGAGCGCACATTCTATTTTCGGGTGATTTGGGACGTCCAAAAGATGTCATCATGAAGAAGCCTGAAATTCCAGAGCGTCCCGATTATTTAATTGTTGAGTCGACCTATGGGAATCGGGAACACGAACACACCAACCCGGCAGATCAGTTAAAGGAAATTATTAACGCGACGATACACCGTGGCGGATCAGTACTTATTCCGTCTTTTGCTGTTGGTCGAGCCCAGACCTTAATCTACTTACTCTATCAGTTACGTAAAAGTAAGCAGATTCCAGAATTCCCTATCTACCTCGATAGCCCGATGTCAGAAAGTGCAACGAGCATTTATCATCATTTTGAAGACAGTCTAAAATTAAATTCAGATGATGTTGATGCCATGATTGCCATGACAAGGTGCGTTAAAACGCCCGAACAATCAAAGCAATTGAATTTTGAAAAATGGCCAAAGATCATCATTTCTGCAAGTGGCATGGCGACCGGCGGGAGGGTCTTACATCACATGAAAAATATGGCGCCAGATGACAGGAATGCGATCCTTTTTTGCGGTCATCAAGCGGGCGGAACTCGCGGGGAATCACTGATCAATGGCGCTACTTCGGTGAGAATTCACGGCCAAGACATCAGGGTGCGCGCCAAGATAGTAAAAATTGATGGCTTGTCTGCCCATGCGGATGCGAATGAAATCGTCGCTTGGTTACAGCATTTCAAACCGGCACCAATCCGTACATTTATCACTCACGGAGAACCTGCATCTGCAGATGGCCTGCGCATAAAAATTGAGCGAGAACTCAACTGGTCATGTGAAGTCCCGGAGCACCTCAGTTGTTATCATATCGAAGGAAAACATGCTGAACCCATCAAGGCACCGCCAAAATTTTGATTAATTCTCTACTGCCGTCTTAACAGCATGTGGCACGTGCAACACCAAGTCGGTCAATGCTGTAGCAACACAGGGCAAAATCATGCACTGGTCTTTTTCTTCCTTACTCAAACCTGGCCATTCTATTTTATAAGCGACCTGACCACTGACAAGCGAGCAGATACAAGTGCGGCAAGTGCCATTGCGGCAAGAATTCGGCAAGACGATTCCGGCTATGAGTGCTGCCTCTAAAACACTAGCTTCTGCGTTAACTGAAAAATGCCAATCTTGTTGCTGCAATTTTGCTTTAAAGTTTTGCTGCTTTCGATCTGCCGACATGAAACAATTTTTCCTCTTCTAATTTTTTGCTTTAATACAAATCTCAATAGAGTTCGCGAAAACAATGCAGCGAAAGGTATACCAAACTACCGAACTAAGCAGTGTCAAAACAGTTACCTTGTTTTTATCGATTTTTTCTCCTATATTTATAGTCTGGGTTAGCCTTTTTGGGGAGCGAAGAAATGGTTGCAGCCGAATTACTAAAACAACAATCTCGTCATCAGGAATATACCGAAAGGAGAAATAGAAGCGAGTCGTTTTTCACATTAAAACAAATCGCTCCGTGGGAAGTTGTCGATGGAGTGATGCTGGAAGAAGGGTATGCATCTGATGATGCGACGCCTTCAGGAAAAATGCGCGAAGTTTGTCCTTATTGCCGCAATGTTCCATTGGCCTTAATATTGCGCTACAAACATGTCAAACGTGCACACTTATTTTGCGAAAACTGCACCCGCTGCTTTGATGCACTATACCCAGATGGTACATCGGCACTTGCGATTGGTGCAGTGATGCTGGTTTAAATTGGGGGGCAAATCAAGGCGATATCAAGGCGCCTCTCAGTGCATTTTATCCTGAGGCGCCTGAAAATAGCACCCGAATCTTTCGTAACCCAACAGTACTGTTCAGACTACATTTTGAAGGCGCATCGCCACACCCATATCACCAGATATTTTTAGTTTTCCTGCCATAAATCCGCTTACCGCATTCAACTCCCCCGATAGCATCGCGCTTAGGTCTTCTAAAGCCAGGGCCACGGTGCAGATTGCATCGAGGTTTTCATTACTTACTGTATTCGGTTTCGCCAAACCATCAACGTACACCACTCCACTGTCACCACAATCAAATTTTAGCGTAGCGTTGAGACTGCTGTCTTCGCCCACTTTTGCGCGGATCGCGTCTGTACAAGCTTGTAAATCCATAATTTCCTCGTCATCCCTAATTTTTAAATAGTTTATTTCAAGACACAAGTGAGCATCCAGTAATGCTCATTGCGGAACACTCTGATGTCACGCGCTGCCAAACCAATTCTCTTGCGAAGAAAACTATCGGTATGGAAATTTTTCACGATTTCAACTCGAGTGCCATCTTCTTGCGCTCTCAATTGAAAGGTATTTCCTTCCAAGTCTGTACGCGCGATTGGAAGGCTGCTACCTTCAACATCATTGTCATCGAGCAGCACCAAAAGACTGCCTTTGCCGACAACTTTCACAATCTCTGCCAAGACCTCTGCCTGCTCTTCTCGTTCAATATGCGACCATAAAAATCCAGCAAAACATGCCGAAAATTTCTCTCCGTTTGCCGCAGGCATGGCAAAAACATCTGCCAAAGAAAATGCCACACGTTCAGGCGGATATTCCTTGCTCTGTGCATTGTCCAACATCACTTGATTGTTATCGGTGGCAAGCACCGACGTCGCTACTGGGGCATATCGCTCGGTCCAATAGCCTGTACCGCAAGCAACTTCCAGCACTCGGCGACCTTCCAGCACTCGACATAAACGTTCTTCCATTGCCGCCAAATCAGCTTGACGTTCTGGCTCTTGGTAAATACTTTCGTAATTAATCGCACGTTGTGCATAGTATTTTTTCATTACTTCACGCATCATTTTCTTTCTACTTTTCTAGCGGAGTTGATCAAACTCGACCCTAATTATTTTGATAATTTCGCTCACAAATCGTAAGTATCTTTGCCGCCCTGCATGATTTGATCAATCAACTTACGATTCAGGGTTGGTGCAAGTAATTCCATAAAGGTATAAATATAGCTGCGTAGGTAAGCGCCCTGTTTTACTGCAACGCGCGAGACATTCATGCCAAATAAATGGCCAACCGAAATGGACCTTAAATTGAGATCCCGCTCAGGATCGAAGGCCATACCTGCAATAATGCCAACGCCCATACCAAGCTCAACATAAGTTTTGATAACATCGGCGTCGATTGCTTCGAGCAATACATCTGGCTTCAGATTACGAATCGCAAACGCATGATCAATCTTACTGCGTCCGGCAAAAGCCGCATCGTAAGTAATCAATGGATAATGGGCGATTTCTTCCAGCGTAATTGACTTCGATTTCAAAAGAGGATGGTCGACCGGCACAACAACCACATGCTCCCACTGATAACAAGGCAATGACACCAATCCGTCTATTCCAGCAATCGCTTCGGTCGCAATGGCCAAATCAGCCTGATCGCGCATCACCATCTCGGCGATTTGTTTGGGATTACCTTGTAAAAGCGAAAGCCTGACCTTAGGATATTTCTGCATGAACGCTTGCACAACCTTTGGCAAGGCATAGCGCGCTTGCGTGTGCGTAGTGGCTATCGTAAAACTGCCACTATCTTGTGCCGCAAATTCTTTACCTATACGTTTTAAGCCATCAATTTCTTGCATGATGAGTTCAACCGATTTCAGTACGGCGCGACCTGGCTCGGTTAAGCCGCGAATTCGCTTGCCGTGGCGGGCGAAAATATCTACTCCCAACTCTTCTTCAAACTCAATAATTGCCTTAGAGACGCCAGGTTGTGAGGTGAATAATGCCTTGGCAGCCTCGGTTAGATTGAAATTCTGCCGAACGGCTTCGCGTACGAAACGCAATTGATGTAAATTCATGAATACGCTCTAAAATGCCGAATTTGACAGCGAAAATCCCATTCCTACTTCTTCGCTTATGCATTTAGCTGAAGAAAAAATGAAATTGATATATTTTCAGAAGTATATAGAAATGACAGGGAGAATTCCATCCTTGCGAGAGGATAGCCACCAAAACGCTATCGCTCTTTCACGTTCAAAATTCGAAAACTGAATAAAGTTTCCTTTTTTCAGTACACGACAAATTTAGTGTCAAAACACTACTTATCATGGGTTTCCACTACGCTTTGATCAATCGCACCAAAAATTGACTTTCCACTCTTATCGAGCATTTCTATCTTGATGCTATCGCCAAATTGCATGAAAGGTGTAGCCGGTGTTCCGTCCGCGATCATCTCTAGTGCGCGCTTTTCTGCGATGCAACTAAATCCCTTACTTGCATCTTTATTGGAAACCGTACCTGAGCCGATGATGGTACCAGCACGTGCATTTCGGGTCTTGCATAAATGCGTGATGAGCTGTGGGAAAGAAAACACCATATCCACGCCAGCATTTGGCTGACCTACCAAAACTTTATTCCAGGTCGAACGCAAGGGCAAATGCACTTTCCCGTCCTTCCAGGCATCACCAAGTTCGTCCGGCGTCACCGCAACTGGCGAGAAACTAGAGGCGGGCTTTGATTGAAAAAAACCGAAGCCTTTTGCCAGTTCCGCAGGAATTAAATTACGCAGTGAGACGTCATTCACTAACATCAACAGGCGAATAGCTTGAGCTGCATGTTGCACCTTCACGCCCATAGCTACATCACCGGTGACCACCGCAATTTCGCTCTCAAAATCGATACCCCATTCTTCTGAGCCCAACTCAATATCATCCATAGGGCCGATGAAATCATCACTACCACCTTGATACATGAGTGGGTCATGCCAAAAACTTTCCGGCATATTGGCATTGCGCGCCTTGCGCACTAACTCGACGTGGTTAACATACGAAGAACCGTCTGCCCATTGAAATGCGCGCGGCAAAGGCGCCATGCAAAGCGCTGCATCAAAATCAAATACGTTGGTCGCCTTGCCCGCATTTAAACCTTCATACACTGCTTCAAGTTGCGGCTTAATGAAATCCCAGTCATCCAAAGCGCGTTGTAATGTCGACGCAATTCCGTTTGCAATTTGTGCTGTTTTTAAATCACGCGAAACAACGACCAATTGGCCATCACGAGATCCGTCTTTTAATGTAGCAAGTTTCATAGTTTGAGTTTTTGTAGGCGGTAAAAAACGAGAAAAATAAGGGGCAATTTTACACTATGCCAAATTTAATATTACGTTTGAGATAGGCAGACTCCCTTTCTGCTATGATAAAAAAACCCTTAATTACGCCACACCACATATGAAAATACTCGACACCGAACGCCTCTCTTTGAGTCTGATTACTTTAGACGATGCAGATTTTTATTTAGAGCTGGTGAATGACCCAACATGGATTGCGAATATTCGGGATATGGGAATTCGCACAGTGGAGGCAGCGCGTGAATCTATTATAAATACCCAGATCGCATCGCAAAACAAAGATGGTTTCAGTTTTTATCTGGTGCGGCGTCAAAGCGACAATGTGGCAATGGGCATGTGCGGTTTAAAAAAACGTGATTTTTTGGACCATGTCGATATCGGTTATGCTTTTCTGCCGCGTTACGCTAGACATGGTTATGCATTAGAGGCTGCAAACGCAGTGGTTCAATACGCTTGTTCAGTATTGATGTTACCGAAGCTGGCGGCGATCACGTCGCCCGGCAACCAACGCTCCAACCAGCTCTTGCAAAAATTGGGATTTAATTTGGAAAAAGTGCTGGTATTGCCAGGGGAAGAACGCGACACCAATTTATATGGCCTCACGTTAATTCCAGATTAATTTGGACTACAAAAACCTGTCCAATATCTTGCGGCTATGCTTATCAACTGCGTACATATCGCGGATTAAGAAATGGATGCCGTGATTGTCTGCAATGAGTAAAGACGCTTGGCCTATGCGCCGAATGTCTTCTTCACCCTTAAGCACAAAAGCGGTTTCCCCTCTATCGGTTTTGACATGCCAGGTACAAGGCGTAGCGTAACTGGTGACGCTATCGATGCGCGAAATTTCCGGCATGAATTCACGCCCGGCCAATTCATCTGCGATCAAACTGCGGATAGCGTCAGGCAAATCCGTCAGCCTATCTATCCACGCGACTTCTTCGCCGTCCTGCAGCACCAAAGAAATTCCCTCGTCAGGCGACTGGATAGGAAAAGCCCGCACCGGGCTGACATTGTCATGCACCTGGCCTTCTGCGGTTACCAAGACCAAATGATTGTATGCATTGCGTGAGAGTTGAAAATTGATTGTCATATTATTCTCCACCAACTTTGGCATTGCGCGCCTGCGCTTCGTACAGGCGGAAGTAAGCGCCTTCGCGTGCCATCAAATCATCGTGACTGCCAACTTCGACAACTTGTCCGCGGTCCAGTACGACCAATCTGTCGGCCTTATGCAAGGTAGAAAGTCGATGTGCAATCGCGATCGTAGTACGGCCTTTCACCAAATTATCCAGGGCTTTCTGGATTTCTTTCTCAGTCTCTGAATCGACCGACGAGGTCGCTTCATCCATAATCAAAATGCGCGGATCAATCAGCAAGGCGCGCGCGATTGAGATGCGTTGGCGTTCGCCGCCAGAGAGGCCTTGACCGCGCTCACCAACCATAGAATCATAACCTTGCGGCAAACGTAAAATAAACTCGTGCGCATGGGCCGCTCTGGCTGAAGCGATAATTTCTTCTCGTGTCGCCTGCGGTTTTCCATAAGCGATATTTTCTGCAATGGTGCCGAAAAACAAGAACGGTTCTTGCAACACCAAGCCTATATTGCTGCGGAAATCTGAAATGGAAAATGACCGGATATCCACACCGTCGAGCAAAATAGCACCTTCGCTCACATCATAAAAACGGCAGATCAAGTTCACTAAAGTGCTCTTGCCTGAGCCGCTATGCCCGACCAGGCCTATCATTTCACCCGGTTTAATATTCAATGTAATGCCACGATTAACGGCGCGATTACCGTAGCGAAAACCAACTTCGCGCAAATCGATCTGACCTTTAATTTCTTTCAACTGCACAGGATTCGCAGGTTCCGGAACACTGGATACATGATCCAAAATATCAAAAATACGCTTGGCAGCGGATGCCGATTTCTGTGTCACAGAAACGATACGACTCATGGAATCGATACGACCATAAAAATTACCGATGAAAGCCACCGCAGCCACCAGCGAACCTACCGTAATTTCATTGTGCGAGACTTGCCAGATACCGAAGGCCCACACTACCAAAATTCCCAAGTCGGTCAAAAATGAAACAGTTGGCGAGAATAGCGACCATACTTTATTAAGTTTGTCGTTGACAGCGAGATTGTGTTTATTCGCCTCACGGAAGCGTGTCGCCTCGCGTTTTTCCTGCGCAAAGGCCTTGACCACCCGAATGCCAGGGATCGTATCAGCCAGGACATTCGTTACCTCGCCCCAAACTCTATCGATTTTTTCAAAGCCGGTACGCAATTTGTCACGTACCCGATGAATCAGCCAGGCAATAATTGGCAATGGCAGTAAAGTTACCAGGGCCAGCTTGGTATTTATTTGCAATAAGGCGATGACGGTCATCAGGAACATCAAAACATCCGTCGCAAAATCGAGCAGATGCAAAGACAAGTACACGCAAATCCGGTCACTCTCACTGCCGACACGCGACATCAAATCACCGGTACGCTTGCCACCGAAATATTCGAGCGAGAGTTTTAGTAAATGTTCATAAGTTGTGGTGCGTAAATCTGCACCGATACGCTCGGAAACCAGCGCCAATATGTAGGTTTTACCCCAACTCAATAACCATGCAATGACCGCCGAACCTAACAGGCCGCCAATATACAATGTGACCAAATGTGGGTCGACATGTTGACCATTTTGATACGGGATCAGCACCTCATCGGTGAGTGGCTTGGTCAGGTAACGCGGGATCATGTGCGCCGCAGTCCCCAGCAGCATCAGGGTAAAACCTGCCGCTAGTTGCCAGCGGTAAGGACGGGCGAAGCGCCACAACCTGAACAAAGTCCAGGTGGATGGCGGCGTATACACCACCTTGGTGCAGACCGGGCACTCGTCCTGATCTGGTTCTAAGATTGCCTTACAACTCGGGCAAATATTCTCTTCGGTGTGCGCTACCGGCAAACCGGTGACATGGCTTTCCAGTTGCTCTTTAAACTGATCAAGTAAGCGTATCGCCAATAGATTTTGGCCCAAAGTAAAACGCCAGCTCGCCAGTTGTCTGCTGTCGTCTAACAATTCCAGATGCCCGACGCCAGCATGATCGTGATGGCGCAGCTGCAAGCCCTTGGCGTAACTCCAGTCATACCAGACGCTTTCACCTGGCGCTTTTGCCAGCAATCGCCTATCCGTCACAATCAGCAAACCCTTGACAAAATGAAGGCGCGCATCCAGGTCAACCTCAACCGCACTCAAGACGTTTTCTTCGCTGGCAAGCTGTATACTTACTTCGGGACGCCAACTTTCAGGAAGTGTCACAAGTGATTGATTGGTAAATAATTGTTTAGTTATCATCGTCGAACGTACTCCAGCTCAAATGCATGCACTTCTTCGAGCATGGACTTTAAAATAAAATGTTGATGAGGGTTGCTACGATATTCAAAGCGTTCAGCGTGAAAACAGCGGTTAAACTGTAAAACGATGCACCACAGCTTGTCACGGGAGCAGTAATTTACGGTATTCTATCGGAAGAAAAAAATCAGTTCAAAATTTGACCTTAGAAATTAGCTGCTTTTACCTATAAGCATAAGTATATCAGCAAGCCTTGTGCGCCAATTTCCCAAGATTTGAAGCTTAAACGAGAATTAAAGGGTAGTTCTCAACTATCCTGCCATGAAAAATTAAATACATGACAACGAAGAAGAAAAATATAGAATTTCTCCGTGTAACACACTTACGCGGACCGAACATCTGGACCTATCGTCCCGTAATAGAAGTGTGGCTCGATATTGGCGAGTTGGAAAATTTTCCATCGAATGCCCTGCCCGGCTTCTATGAGCGCTTAATTGCCAAATTACCTGGCTTGATAGAACATCGTTGTGGCGTCGGCGAGCGCGGCGGTTTTCTGGAACGGCTACGCGAAGGTACTTGGGCTGGTCACATTCTTGAACATGTCGTATTGGAAATACAAAATTTAGCTGGCATGCGGACCGGCTTCGGGCAAACCCGCTCGACGCCTCAAGCCGGCGTATACAAAATGGCGTTTCGCACACGACAAGAACAAGTCGGCCGGGCTGCACTCAACGTTGCACGCGATTTTCTAATGGCTTTAATCGAGGATCAAGCATTTGATCTGGACAGTAAAGTCATTGAATTGCACGAACTGGTCGATGATCTTTGTCTGGGCCCGAGCACGGCGCACATCGTTGACGCTGCGACAGAGCGGCGTATTCCATCGATTCGTTTAACCGAAGGCAATTTGGTACAACTGGGTCACGCTTCAGCACAGCGACGTATCTGGACGGCAGAAACTGACCGCACCAGCGCGATCGCTGAAAGCATCGCCAGCGATAAAGACCTGACTAAAACCCTATTGCAATCTTGCGGCGTGCCGGTGCCAGAAGGCAGCCTCGTCAAAAGCGCTGAAGAAGCCTGGGAAGAAGCCCAGGATATTGGCGTGCCGGTAGTTATCAAACCATACGACGGCAATCACGGGCGCGGTGTTTCACTAAACCTGATGACCGAAGCGGATGTGACCGCAGCTTATCACCTGGCAGCGCGCAAAGGTGAGAGCGAAAGCGTGATCGTTGAGCGTTATATCACTGGTAACGAACATCGTCTGCTGGTGGTGGGAGAGCACGTAGTAGCTGCCGCAAAAGGTGAGGCACTATGGGTGGTTGGCAATGGCAAATCAAACGTTATCGAACTGGTTGATGATCAAATCAATACGGACCCGCGCCGCGGCACTAACGAAGATTCTCCATTAATGGCAATTGCGCCGCAACACGGTGCCGAGCATATTTTAGAGCTGGAACGCCAAGGCCTCACAGCATACTCCGTCCCTCTCGATGGGCAAAAAGTATTAATCCAGCCAAATGGCAATGTCGCTTTTGATGTCACTGACGAAGTGCATCCTGAAGTGGCGAGAGTAGCGGCACTGGCAGCGCGAATTGTAGGTCTTGATATTGCCGGAATCGATCTGGTGGCCGATGATATTTCGCGCCCACTAGAAGAACAACGTGGCGCCATCATTGAAGTCAATGCCAGCCCAGGTTTATTGGCACACTTAAAACCGGCATCGGGCAAACCACGCCCAGTCGGCACCGCCATCATTGCCCATCTGTTTGCAGCCGAAGAAAGCGGCCGCATTCCCATCGTGGGTGTTGCTGGCAGCCATGAGGCAAGCTTAATTTCGCGTTTGATTGCCTGCATACTTAGCGTTAGTGGCAAGCATACAGGCGTCGCCTGTGCTCAAGGCTTATTCCTGGATCAAAAACACGTCGTCAAAACCGATTGCGCAAAATGGGATGCGGGTCAACGCCTGCTGCTAAACCGCTCGGTACAAGCGGCGGTATTTGAAACCAATGCACGGATGATTTTGACGGATGGCTTAGCATACGACAAATGTACCGTTGGCGTTGTTACAGACATGGATGGACATGATGACCTGGCTGAGTTTTATGTCACTGAAGCAGAGCAGATGTTTAAGATACTGCGCACGCAAATTGATGTCGTGTTACCTAACGGCGCCGCGGTTCTCAATGCAGCTAATCAACAAGTGTTGGAACTGGCAGAACTATGCGATGGCAAGGTGATTTTTTATGCGCTCGATGCCGGTTTAGAGTCCATGGTGAATCATCGCAGCAAAGGTGAGCGCGTGG
Organism: Pseudomonadota bacterium; assembly: GCA_040390685.1. GTDB lineage: Bacteria > Pseudomonadota > Gammaproteobacteria > Burkholderiales > Burkholderiaceae_D > Undibacterium. The sequence continues at coordinate 11,473 of JAZJYB010000243.1, forward strand.
TATTTTTACGTGACGAGAATATCGTTCTGGCAAATGCTGAAAACGAAACTGTATTGCTCGCACTTTCGGCACTTAAATCCACCACAACTGACCAGGCAGAAAGTGTCATCGCGGCAGTCGCTGCGGCCTGGGCCTTGGACATACCAGCAGAGTTAATAGGAGCTGGCCTCAGGACATTCGACGCCACCTCCAAAAAGACAAATTAATAATTTTATTGAAACGCGATTGCTGTACGTAGCCATGGGATGCTGTATTTCATTGAGGACTCGTACGGCTTTTTAGTACGAACGAGCGAAGAACTAATTTTGGCGCAAGCCAGCAGATAGGATAAAGGTTTATGGAAGTATCACGCATACGGGCGCTACGCGG
>JAZJYB010000244.1:0-7488 GCA_040390685.1 Pseudomonadota bacterium
GAATCGTTCATGATGTCATAAATCAGGCCATGGACATCTTTATGCTCCAATGCCGGCAAGTTGATGCGCCTGACATCGCCATGTACACGTATCATGGGAGGCAAACCTGAGGATAAGTGAAGATCTGAGGCGTTATTCTTGACAGAGAATGCCAATAATTCTGAAATGTCCATTTATAATTCCGATGAAATAATACTGTAGGCGCTGAGATTGTTGATTATGTCCTTAATATCGAATAACTTGCAAGTCGTGCGTGCTGATTTAGCCGCCGCAGCCCAAAAAGTTGGGCGCGATCCGCAACAAATTTCCTTGCTTGCGGTCTCTAAAACTTTCCCGGCGCAGGCAGTAGTCGAGGCGGCAGAGGCTGGGCAACTTAGTTTCGGTGAGAACTATCTTCAGGAAGCACTAGATAAAATTCTCGCGGTTCGAGTATTGTTGCCAGATGTAGCGTTGGAATGGCATTTTATCGGGCCGATACAAAGCAATAAAACACGGCAAATTGCAGAAAACTTCAGCTGGGTACACTCAGTCGATAGAGAAAAAATTGCGCAACGGCTGTCGGAACAAAGACCAGCGGGATTGCCACCGCTCAATATTTGCCTTCAGGTAAACATCAGTCGAGAAACCAGCAAAAGCGGAGTTTTACCGGAAGAAACTGTTGCCCTGGCTAAATGCGTATCTGGTCTCAAGGGCCTCCGTTTGCGTGGCCTGATGGCAGTGCCAGAAGCTAGCGAAGACCCTATCAAACAGAGGCATGCCTTCCAGCAATTGCGCGAATTACAGCAACAAGTTAAACAACAAGTACAGCAAGAAATTCAAGCGCAAGCAATCACCCTCGACACCTTGTCGATGGGGATGAGTGGCGACATGGCGGCGGCAATCGCCGAGGGCAGCACTATCGTACGCATAGGTAGCGCAATTTTTGGAAAAAGGAATTATGTCAAAACTTAAAATAGGTTTTATCGGCGGCGGCAATATGGCCAACGCCCTGATCGGTGGTTTGCTTGAAAAACTCACGACCCCTGCCAACATCCACGTGGTGGACCCGAATCAAGCTGCACGAAGCAAGATGGAAAGCGATTTTGGCGTCAGCACGGCCTTAAATATTGACGCTAGCTTGACGCAGATGGATGTGATTATTCTCTCGGTCAAACCGCAGCAATTGCGCGATGTGATTACTGCGCTGGCACCATTTCTTTCCGGTCAATTGTTACTCTCGATCGCTGCGGGTATCCGCGCCAGCGATATCTCGCGCTGGCTTGGCGGTTACGACAAAATCGTCAGAACCATGCCGAATACGCCGGCTCTGATCGGCCTGGGCATCACGGGTCTAGTGGCAATGGCAGGGGTGGATCCAATCCAAAGACAGGCTGCGCAAGACATCATGCAGGCGGTCGGTAGCACAGTTTGGCTCGACGATGAAAGCCTGATTGACGCCGTCACCGCGGTTTCAGGAAGCGGACCCGCGTATGTATTTTATTTTATCGAAGCCATGCAACAAGCGGCAATCGAGCTGGGGTTAAACCAGGAGCAGGGCACACAACTTGCCATCGCCACGTTTAACGGCGCGGCACAATTGGCCTTACGTTCGAATGAACCGGTAGCGGTTTTGCGTGAGCGCGTCACGTCTAAAGGTGGCACCACTTACGCTGCCCTTTGCAGCATGGAGGAAAGTGGTATTCAAGCTGCTATTGTCAAGGCGATCAAGGCAGCGGCAGTCCGCGGCAAAGAACTGGGTGATGAATTTGGTGCTCAGAATTGAGTGAGAAGGTTTGAGTTTTTGAGTGGCGCTCAAATGAATATGTAGGAAAGAATAGGCAAGAAAAAAGACCGCTCATCGAGCGGTCTTTTTTTACTTCAACAGCATTTTAAAACATGTGATTAGAAACGATAGTTTAAGGTCAATTGATACATGCGACCTAATTGGCTGAAATGCGAACCATCGTAAGTCACCATCGGGTAACGGCCATCAAATGTCGCGTTTTGCCATTGGACGTGCGTTTGTGCTGGATCCTTCAAGATTGCCTCGCCCGCAGCTTTATTGCCGGCTGCTTCGAAGTGCCATGATGGCGTCACATCAAACATATTGTTGACGCTCATTGATAGCGTAAGGTTCTTCATCAGTTGATAGTTGACTGCGAAATCAGTCACAGTTTTCGTTTTAAAGACTACCATCAAGTTAGAATCGATATCAGCATTTCTGAATTTTGTTGGGCCGAATACGGTGTTGTTCAACGAGAAATTGAAGTCTTTGATGTCGGCGTCAACACCAAAAATAGTTTTAAATTTTGGCCTTGAGGTGAACATCAACGCATCTTGCGTGACATCGAATACAGATTTTCCTGCGCTTGCAACTTCTGGTGAATTTCTGATGACTCCTTCACGTTCGTTTTGGATTGCATAGTTACCAGATAGATTAAAGCCCAACTTAGCCTCACCTAACTTGACATTGCGTTGATTGACGACGTAATCAATACCAGATGTTTTACTATCCAAGGCATTGGAGAAAAAGCTCAATCCTACCCAGTTTCTCCTCTTTAGAACTATATCGATCGCTGAGGTTGCATCGCCAGTATATCCAAGCGTGGAACCTAAAATAATACGGTCTTTCAGCGTAATGTTATAGTAATCAAGCGTCATGCTCGTGTCTGGCGTTGGCTTGAAGCCAAAACCTAGCGTGATATTGGTGGACTTCTCGGCCCTGAGTTTATCAACTTTTAATAGTGCTGCATCATCTGAGACATTGTTGAGAATGCCAGTTACTAGAATTTGTCCACCTGAGAATGAATACTGATTTTTTTCAGTGTAGATTTGCATTAAGGACGGCGCTCTGAAGCCAGAAGATACAGAGCTACGCAATGTAAATTGATTAGTTATATTGTACTTGGCGCTTACTTTGCCAATAAAAGCCTTGCCAAAGTCACTGTATTTTTCGTAACGACCAGTGACATCAACAACGAAGTCTTTGGTGATGTCAAAAATGCTGCCACCATAAACACCAAAATTGGAACGGTCCCAGTGTCCTGCTTGCCCTCGCTTTTCTACTCCATCTTCGAGGTACTTTTCAGGTGCGTTGCCCGCATAAGAATCAGAACCAGAATACAAATAGGATCCACGATCTCCAGCAATTAAGGAGTATTTCTCTGTACGCATTTCAGAACCAAAGTAGGCGTTGATGCCCTTACTTAATTCTTTTGAGAAGTCAGCATTCAATACCGTGTGTGTGAATTTTGATCCACCTCCATCAAAGCGGGTTTGCCCATGCTCCGGCAATGTTTCGCCAGCGAGGAATTTTGTTTCAACAACGCGATTGACAGAATTTGTGACGGTATATTTTTGTTCATTGCCACCGATTGTCACACTCAAATCAGAATCCCATCCGGCGACAGCAAACTTAGTACCAAGTGTGGCGTTGTAATCTTTTAATTCGCCCAAAAATCCCGGTACATAACCTTCATATGGTGTACCAGCCGCATGCAGTAAGCCATAGTCAGTAGGCCTCCAGTATGGAACGCGGTAGTTCGCGTAGCTATCAATTTTTTTGTCGACATAGGCCGCATTGGCATAAATGTTGGCACCGTCAGTGATGTCGTAGCGTGAGTTGACTAGAAGTTTGCTCGCGCGAGTATCTGGCGAACCATTGACGTTTCCACCGTCTGGGCGCTTCGCCAAAAATGCGCTTACTTCGGCAAGAGGCGCACCCCAGTAATCCGATTCATCTTGTGCGCTCAAAATGCCAGGACGATTTGCCAAACCATTGTGGGATTTCTCGGCCGTGAAGTTGACGAAGCCACGGTCGCCTAAGGAGAAGCCTTGATTCCAACTGATGTCTTGCGTTTTGCCATCACCTTTGGCAGTTCTTCCGTAGCGGGCGGTCACTGAACCACCCTCTGGATTGTCTTTTAAGATGATGTTCACTACACCAGCGATTGCGTCGGAACCGTATTGTGCCGAAGCACCATCACGTAAAACTTCGATGCGTTTAATAGAATCGGTAGGGATGGCGGAAATATCCGCGCCACTTTCACCGCGACCAGGCGAAGTTTGCGTGTAGACCAAAGAGCTGGAATTTTTGCGTTTGCCATTAACTAAAATTAAGGCTCGGCTTGGGCCCATATTACGAATTTCGTAGGGGTCTAACAAAGACGTTGCATCGTTGACTGGTGTCTGGACAGTATTAAATGAAGGAACGGTAAATTGCATGGCTTTATCGAGCGATACTTGACCAGTTTTCACGAGGTCTTTAGCCGACAAAATATCGATAGGTACTGGTGTATCAGTCGCTGTACGTTGCTTACCGCGGGTACCGGTCGAGGTTACAGTCACTACTTGCATCTCACCGGCCGCAGAAGCCGCTGGTGCCGCATCTTGCGCACTGGCAATGCCGCCAGTGGATAACAACAATACCGCAACTTGAATGGCATTTTTTACGAAAATGTCCTTATTCGGCGCGAGGCTAAACTTGGTTGATTTATTTTTCAATTCTTGTCTCCAATGTTGATGAATAAGCGTCGATGACTAGTTGGTCTATCAATGCGAGGATGTTACTGGTATGCACCAAACGGCGGGCACGAAACAGTCAAAAGCGATACTACCCGACACAATTGGCAGCCGCAATCTGATTGAAGCTGTTGTTGTTTTTTAGAGATTTGAATAATTTTTGAATCGAGTTTTATTCGGATAAATCTTAATTTATCAAGTAAAAATAAATGTAAAAAACGGTTTTTTATAAAAAATTGATTTATTTTTGCTTGGTCACAAAATTTAATTCTGAATCAGTAGACGGAGAAATCTTGTAATAAATTTTTCTTAAATTGTCATTTGTCGCTTGCCAAAAGGATGGAATTGGATTTTCAGCTCTTGTGCGTTGACAAATAATCCGCCAAACGTTTGCCAAGACAAAGCAGTGTCAGGCTAGGTGGTAATCCCCACTCTTTTGGTATCACCGAGGCATCGCAGATAAATAGATTTTCCGTTGTCGTTTGCAGATTACTGTCGACTCCTTCACCGATCCTGATGCTGCCACCCGGGTGGGCGGCAAAGTGCCAGCTGTTGAAAATTTTTCTGGCGCCGGCATGTCTTAATATGCCTCGGGCAATTTCTATACCGCGTTTGAATTTTCTCTTATCGTCTGGCTGCAAGGCTTTGTTGACCCAATGAGGGCCGATACTGCCGCCTATCTGGTCGCGTATTTTTACCATGATGGTCAAGGTTTTCTGATGCGCCAGCAAGCGGTCTATGCGCCCGACCTGCAAGGCGAAAGCCTGGTACATGGGGCGCGGCAAAGTCAAATCCGCCAGCATGATTCCTTCTTCTGCCAGGTGCATGCCAGCTGCCATCGGAACTTCCGCAGTTGATGTTATATCTCCCACACTGCCCATCACCGCCACCACCGGATCACTGAAATGCCGCGCCCCAGTTGCCATCAAGCCGGACGCATGCAGTAGTTGCGGGCTGGCGATGCCACCGCCAGCCAAGACTATAGTGTCGGCAAAAATTTGCTGGGTCTGCTTTTGAAAGATATATTCAACCCCAATCGCCCGGCCATCTTTTGTCAGGATGCGGTGCACCCGCGCTTCGGCCAGCAGATCTGCCCCCGCCGCAATTGCATCTTCGAGAAAATTTCTGGCTGTCCATTTCGCGCCAAAGGGGCAGCCGTAGACACAACGCCAGCAACCGGTGCGGCACTTGTCGGGGTAAATCATCTTGTCGAGTTTTTTCCAATCGTGGCCTAGTGCTAGTGCCGCGTCCATGATGCGCCTGGCCATCGGGCCGATAAGTTTGTCGGGCAAAGGCGCCATGGGCAATTGTGTCTGCATGAAACTCAGTGCGGCTTGCAGATCGATGCCGTAAGCGGCGAACATCGGCAGTGGCGGTGCCATTGCAGTGGCAAAATTTATCGCTGAGCTTCCGCCTGCGGTAATTCCTTGCACCAGCAAAGAGGCATCGCGATTGAAGAATGCGCCTTTGCCGGGCACTGCGGCGATCTTGGCCATTTGCAGCAATGTGCCATTGAGCGGTGCGTCGCTGCCACGTTCAAGCACCAGTACTTTTTTGCCCGCAAGTGCCAATTCTCGGGCAACCGTTGCGCCGCCGGGCCCGCTGCCGATGACGATGACATCGTAAGAATTTTTTGATGAAATTTTCATGAATTTTATTTAAATTTAGATGCGAATTTTGACTATAAGTTTACTGAGTATTCATTCACAAATCTGGTGCCAATTCAAATCAGACAGCGACCAGGTAATCAATTAACGCGCGAATTTTCAGCGCCAAGTGTTTGCCCGGTTGATACACCGCATACGCCGCGCCGGTGTACGGTTCTTGCAATTCCCAGTCTGCCAGCACTTGCACTACTGCGCCTTCGCTTAAGCTATGGCGCGCCGTGAAATCTGGCACTAAACCTATGCCGCCATTGGCCAGCACGGCGGCCAAAATTGCGCTGCTATTATTGATCGTCATGCGGGTGGGGACCTTGATGCTGAGCTCCTTGTCGCCGTGCTTGAGCGTCCAATTTTCTCGGAACCTCGCGTAGCCCAGGTAGATGCATTGATGTTCTGGCAGTGCATCCGGCGTACTTGGCGTGCCGTGTTTGGCAAGGTAATCGGGGGAGGCGACCAGAATGTAGCGCATGGTGCAGAGAGGGCGCGCCGCCAGACCCGGTGCTAATTCCTGCGCAATGCGGATCGCCAGATCTACCCCTTCATCGATCAGATCAACGGTACGGTCAACCAGCGTCAATTGGATGTCTACCTCCGGATACAAAGCGAGGAAGCCAGGTAGCTTGGGTGCCAGCCAGACTTGGCCAAACACGACAGGCGCAGTCAGCCGAATTACGCCATTCGGGCGGGCGCTGTAGCTGCCCGCCAGGGCATGGATTTCGCGCGCGGTGCTCAGCATGCGCGCGCAGCCTTCGTGCACTTGCTGACCCAGTTCGGTCAATGCCAGCGAGCGGGTGGTACGTTGCAGCAGGCGGCCCCCCATGTGTGTCTCGAGTCGCGAGACGTGTCTGCTGACCGCCGATGTGGTCAGGCTCAGGTGCCGTGCCGCAGCCGAAAAACCGCCGCTATCAACCACCTGCGCAAAGACCGCCATTTCTTTGAGCATGTCCATTTGAAATTCCGATTGTTGCGTTGAGCTCAATAATATTTTGCATATTACGCTAATTGTGTATTTTTCGACTGTAGTAGATACTTTGTTTGATGAACTGATTCACTCAAATTTTTAAATTGGAACAGAAAATGGACGCGATGAAACCACCTCAACAAATCAAGCAACGCAAATTGGGCAGCCAGGGTTTGCAGGTCTCAGCCCTGGGTCTTGGCTGCATGGGTATGAGCGATGATGCCTACGGTGCCGCAGACCAGGATGAAGCCATCGCTACCATCCATAGGGCGATGGAGCTCGGGCTTAACTTCTTTGACACTGCCGAACAATACGGCCCGTATGAGAACGAAATGTTGTTGGCGCGTGCGCTTAAAGGCAAAC
>JAZJYB010000244.1:7498-7938 GCA_040390685.1 Pseudomonadota bacterium
CGTGTTGGCGACAAAATTTGGTTTCAGGATTGAGAATGGTGTCACCACCGGTGTCAACAGTCAGCCTGGCCATATCCGGCAAGCGGTCGAAGGCTCGTTAAAGCGCTTGAACACTGATTACATCGACTTACTGTATCAGCACCGCATCGACCCCTTAGTGCCAATTGAAGACGTGGTTGGCGTGATGGCCGATCTGGTGCAAGAGGGCAAGGTGCGGTTTCTAGGATTGTCCGAGGCTGGGGTGCTCAATATTCGCAAGGCGCACGCGGTGCATCCGATCAGCGCATTGCAAAGCGAGTACTCCTTGTGGGAGCGTAATCTTGAGCAAGACGTGTTGCCTGTATTGCGCGAACTCGGCATAGGCCTGGTGCCCTTTGGCCCGCTCGGCCGTGGTTTTTTAACTGGCACCGCGAAACGCGCTGAGGAATATCCGGAGTCTG
>JAZJYB010000245.1:0-17872 GCA_040390685.1 Pseudomonadota bacterium
CTTTCGACGGCAGATTCCAAATCAGCCCAAGTTGCGGCAAAAGCCATGCTTTGGTAATGATTTCCCCGACTGGCAAGGCAGTCGATCCGCCGGAAATGGCGCCTAGCGCAGGCTGCGCCGGAAACTGTCCATCGGCAAACTGCAAACTTGACTTGAATCCGGCCTGCACCGTCAGGCTAGGCAGCGGTCGCCAATCATCCTGGGCATGCAGCTGAACCACATGATTATCGATCTCGCTGCCATATTGCGTAATCACAGGATTTTTCGGCCGGTCATATGGAGTAAGTGGTTGCTTCACATCCAATTGATACCAGCGCCGATAAGCACTGGATCGATTATGTTCGAGCCAACCGCCTAATTCGATTTGGTGTTTTCCCCAAGCGCTGCGGACAGTTGAAATTAAGCCTGCACGCTTGATCCAATATTCAGTCGAGCGCACGGCGTAGCCCGAGCCACCAAACACTTGCTTTAAATCCTGCTGAGGAAAATACACGCGAAACAAGGCCGGCAAACCCGCAACTACGATCGGGCCAGCGACGGCACCGAGGCCGTCATCGTGATGGAAATACACTTGATTTATCCAGCTTGTTTCAGCATTCAAATCCAGTTCATATTTCGCGTAACTCAGATAATCTGTTCTCTGCGCAACGCCAAAATAGTTGCGGTAATTTGCGCCGTCTACCGCCGGCGTGGCTCCGCTGGCACTTAGGTATGCGAGCGCACCGCTGAAATCAGGATAAGTAAAAGGACGCGTATACGGCGAGGAAATCTCACCAGCGACATGCACCGTACTGTCTTCGTTTGGTTCTGTCTTGTCTGAGTAATTGAAAAATAAAGTTAACTTGCCACGCTCGCTATGATTGATCAGCTTGGCATTAACTTGGGTGCCGCCTTGCAGCGCATCGAAATCCCATGCACGCGCTTTCTGACGCAGCAATGCAATGTAAAAAGCGCTATCAGTAGCCAGGTTTCCGCTATTTCCGCTATCAAAGCGGACAAAACTACGCGTCGCAGAATGACTGCCTATGGTTTGCGCCAGACTCGTTCCACGCTGACTCAGCGGATCACTTGAAAACGTCTCTATCGTTCCGCCGAGATTGCTGGTGGATGCCGTAGCAAGATCGCCTGCACCGGACGAGAGTAGTACGCTACGCAGGTTCTCGCTAATGATGGCGCGCTGCGGAGAGAGCCCGTTGTAGTTGCCATATTGTTGGTCGCCCAGGGGTACGCCATCGAGCGTATATCCTAATTGTTGTCCGCTAAAACCATGCACGAACAGCGCCAGATTTTGCTCGTTATTCCCCCATGGGTCGGCCGTTTGAAAACTCACTCCAGGCAAGCTATGCAAGGCTTTTAAGGGATTCGTGCCGGGTAAGATTTTTTTGATTTCGGATTGCGCAACCGAGACTGAAGAACGGGTCTTTTGATTTGAGATCAACACTATCGCTGGAGCGGCCGCCGCACTTGCCAGCTCACTCGTTTCGGCGGGTGCAGGGTCGGCCGCGTTAGCGCTAGTGTCTTCAGCAAGAGAATTGCTTAAGGGAAGTACTTGGCTAGCGACTGGAGACCAGGAAAAACTCACGCCAATAAAGAAAACTAACCGCAAGAATTCCATGCGTGCAGGCCAGCCAAAATTTTCAATCTTGAACATATTTTCCATCGCCACTAACTGACTAAATTTGTATTGATCAGCTTAGCAACGTCCATATGACAATGCTTAAAAATCCACTTATTTTTTCTTGGGATGAAACCATAATGTAGCATCATCTAATGGCGTTTCTTTCGGCAATAAGTAGTTATTGATCTGTATCAAGCGACGGCCGTTTAGGTTCGCCTGCTTGATCGCCTCGCCGTTGTATTTGATAAAAATTGTATCGAACGAACCATCTTTTATCATTTTCCGCAGCCCTAGTTCTATTCGCGTCCTAAGAGCAGCATCATTCTTATTGAAGAAAAAATAATATGGCCAGGGATAATAAATCAAAAGATTTTTTTCTATGGCGAGATTGGGATTTTCTTTCGAATGTAAGACATATTCAGAAAATATTTCATTGATCCCTCGAGGGAATAAATCGAACCGCTTATACGCGGTCATCTTAAATAAATTACCGTATTTAGCTTGCTCAACTTTAATCCCGTTTGCTTCGTATAGCTGCACATCTAGCCAGCCTAACCCTTGACCGACCGTGAGTTTTTTAAGATCTTCTATGGACTTTACCTGGTCGATCAATGCTTGCTTTTCTCGCGCGATCAAGGCAATACGATATCCGAGTATCCCTTTACGCAGAGGGATGCGAATCGGCAAAAATCTGTGCTCCATTTCTTCAGAAGTCGAACTCCAGGCAATGTTGATGGTTCGGCCGCGTTCGAGCTCGGATAAATAGCGCAGGCGGTTCATTTTGAGTGTGGATGGGCGCAATTCAAAAGGACCAAACTCGGGCTCTGTTTTCTTCAGCGCCATTTGCAAAATTTCTTTTAAATCATTGACTCGCGTATCACCCTCGTCTTCGTCTGCAGGGTAAATAAGCTTGGTATCAGCAGCCAATGCGCTTGAAAGAAAAAACGTCAAGATCAAAAATAAGGATGTGCTCCATTTACGCATTTAGGATTTCTTTTCTGTGCTCTTCGAACTTAAACTCGTGCATCATTATTCATCGGCGTAGCACTTGAAATTATTTCAGATTCATCAAATAATCATTTGCACTAATGGAATTGCTACTCTAGCATTTTCGTCATCAAATGGTAAGTAGCGCCTACTTAGCTAGCTAGAACAGCTGGCAACGCGCCCCAGTATTCGATACTAACAGCGAAGTGCCGATAGTTTGTTACACTTCGGGTTTTATGCAGCCCGGCATCTAAAAATGACTGGCCGCTTCCCGCAAAGGCAATCTCCATGAACTCCCCCACCGCGCAACTCAGCTGGATAGAAAATGACGAACCATGTTCGCTCAGATGGCATTCGGAAAACGGCTCACATCCACCAAAACGCGTGCAAATTGCCGATGACCGCATAACTGCAGATACCGCTTACAAACTGGCATGCGAAGGCACGGCCTTACTGTGGCGCGGTGATTTTCAAAATGCCCGGCAACTCTTACAAGCGATGGCGCGCCGTATCGACAAGAAACCGGAAAAATCCGCCAAGAAAGTCAAGCATCCAGCCAGCGCCACCGAAGCCTTTCATTTGCACCGGCAAGCGCAATCACAACGTGCCCGGGTGCTGGCCATGCTGTTAATTCCCTTCAATGCGGATTACAGTATTCCGCTGCGTCGCGCACCCGATGTGCAGCAAGCCTGCGCCGAAGCCTATGGTGCGCCAACAGATTCCTTTGTCGCCTCGATGCGTGAAATGCTCGGCATAGTTGGCGCACATGAATGGCGCAAGAAAGGCGTGGAAATCGCCGCTTTAGGTGGACGGATACATCCGCACTACGGCGTATTTTCGCCAGTGCGTGGTGAATATATTGAATTGGTCGCCAAGGCCCCGCTTCCAACTACAGAATTGGCCTTCGATATCGGTACCGGCACCGGCGTGCTAGCCGCATTGCTCGCGCAACGCGGTATCAAAAAAATCATCGCCACCGATCAAGATCCACGCGCACTGGCATGCGCGCGCGAAAATCTGACAGCCTTAGGGGTGGATCGACAGGTTGATCTAGTCACAGCAAACCTGTTCCCGGATGGCCGTGCGCCCCTCATCGTCTGTAACCCGCCTTGGGTGCCGGCGCGACCAAACTCACCGATAGAATTTGCTGTGTACGATCCAGACAGTCAAATGCTACGTGGATTTTTAGCCGGAGTTGCGGCACATCTGGAGGAGAATGGTGAAGCATGGCTAATTATGTCTGACCTGGCGGAACATCTGGGCTTGCGTTCATCCGCAGAGCTTAGCTCTTGGATAGAAGCTGGCGGCTTGGAAGTTATCGGCAAAATGGACATACGCCCACAGCACCCCAAAGCCAGTGACGAAACTGATCCTTTACACACAGCGCGCGCGGCAGAAATTACCTCGCTGTGGCGCTTAAGACGAAAATCAACCTAATCGAACAACCCGAACCTTCAAGGCAGGCGAACTCCGTAATATTGCGCGAGTTTGCCTAGTTCTCCACTCGCCCTCAAACGCTCAAAAAGTTCGTCAAAGCGCACGCGTAAGGAATCACACGCAGCTTGCTTGCAATACGCCAGGTAGCCATTTTCATTGTCGATAATTGGCGCCAAGGCAATGACATCATTGGCCAATCCCAAACTTTTTGTCAGGGCTTCGGTATTGCGTACGTTACTCGCCAAAAGATCGAAGCGATTCACCAGTAGCATCTTCAATCCACCCGTTAAAGAATAAACCATCTCAGCCTTGAGCGCGGGCCGGTTAGCCTCAAACTGCTTGCCATAAACCCAGCCGTTGACGGTAGCAATTTTTAAATTATTTAACGAGGAATAATTGCCATCCCAATGCAGATCAGAGCTTTTTTTTACGTAAAACACCATGTCGTCACGATAAAAAGCACGGTAGGCAAAAGAAAATTTCGCTTCGCGTTCCGCTGTTTTGTAGGGGCCCACCAAGATCTGCGCTTGATTATTTTCCACCATCCATTGCGCTCTGGCCCAAGGAAAAATTTGGAAAGTGACCGTATCGCCAGATTGCTTCGCCAATGCGCGGATTATCTCCACACCCAGGCCATTAAATTCACCGCTCGCGTCGCGTTCAAAAATTTGCGCGAATTCTGTTCCGACCACTAAGACATCGGCTGAATAGGTTGAAGGGCAACTCGACATACTTAAGAGAAAAACTAAACATGGAGCAAAGAAAGTTCTCACATTTTCCTTACTGAGGACGTCGGCAATTAAGATGGCGACATCCTCAAACAAAAAGAGCTGACTGCAGAAAGAGTTGATTATTTATATATTCCGCAACCGATGATGACGTCACCGACTTTCTCAACGTAGGTTGATTTTGCCTCTAAGGCCTTGCTGACCGGATTTGGCCATTTATAGTCGATCCAGCCTTTACCGGTCTTGCCATTTGCGGTTTTAATAAACTCTTTGACAATAAAAACACCTTCGTTATCTTTCAATTCCAGTAAATTCTTACCTATCATCTTGGCATTGGCTCCGTGTGCAAGATTGATGCCTTCGTTATTGTAGACAAAAACATACAAGTCTTTGCTGACGAATTGCCCGGCAGGATTACTGAATTCGGCAAAGGCTTTTTCCTTACCATTGGCGCTCAGATAGGCTGCCGCTTTTTTCACTAAGGCAACGGCCTCATCGGCGCTACCTTTATCACTGGAATAGGCTGCCGCACTTGCAAAAATCATGGGAATTGCAAGGAGTCCTAAGAATAGCTTTTGCAGTATGTATTTCATTTCATCCTCCATCAAAATTGGCCGCCAGAAAAACCATAAAGCATGGGGTATCCGTCACTGAGTCTAATAGATAATTCTGAAATTACAATGAGAATTGCCGACTTTGCATTTAAGAAAATTTATCCTACACTGGTTTCACTGTGACACTTCTGAGGAGATTTTATGCAACTTCATTTGCGTTCCCATCAGTGGGAGGCCCGCGTGCCAGACTGGATCGCAGCGGCGATAGCCGGATTTGTGGCCGGCGCGGTGGTCATGGTGATGGAATTACTCTGGTCTATTGTCGTGCTCGACATCAGCCCTTGGGCGGCGCCCCATCTGGTGGCTGCCATCGTCATGGGGCCATCCGCCTTAGAATCGACCGCCTTCAGCGTTAGTGTCGTTACGGTAGCGCTGCTCACGCATTATGTACTCGGCGCTATTTTTGGCGTGATTCTGGCGTCGATTATTGCGCCTTTTCACTTCGACTCCAGTATTTTGATGATTGCAAGCATTGGTGCCATGTTTGGCCTGGTACTGTATATCTTCAATTTCTACGGCATGGTGCACATATTCCCGTGGTTTGCCGGTATGCGTAACGGCGTGACTTTGACCAGCCATTTACTGTTCGGCATCACCGCAGCAATCATGTATAGACAATTGGAACGCTACTGAAATACTTGTTCAGTTTTGAAAAAAATAGGCGCGCCAGGTTATCGCGCGCTGCCTGCACAGAATTTGTAAGAGTTTGTTGGTGTAGTGTATTTACGCGTAAATACTAGCGTCTTCGTGTCTCAAAAATTTTTGTCCGTACGGAGAAAAATGATATGTCCATGGTCGTCGCGCTCATCGTAATTGTGTTCGGTTCGGTGCTATTCCACCTGTACAGTCCCTGGTGGGCCACACCTCTCGCGTCCAACTGGGCGCAGATGGACAATATGCTGACGATTACGTTCGTGATCACCGGTATTTTCTTTGTCGCTCTGAATCTATTTTTGGTATATACCCTGATCCGCTTTCGCCACCGCGAAGGCAGCCGCGCCACCTTTCAAACGGATAACCCGAAACTCGAACGCTGGCTGATTGGCGGCACGTCGGCCGCTATTATTGCGCTGCTGGCACCAGGTCTGTTCGTGTATGCAGAATACATCCATGCGCCCAAAGATGCACTGATCGTTGACGTGCTGGCGCAGCAGTGGCAATGGCGTTTTCGCCTGTCCGGCAGTGACGGCAAGCTAGCGGCAACAGACATGCGTTTCGTCACGCCAGCCAACCCTTACGGCATTGCCCCGACCGACCCGAACGGCCAAAACAACTTGATCATCAGCGATGGTGAGCTGCATCTACCCCTAGGCAAACCAGTCAAGATGCTGTTGCGCTCGAATGATGTGTTGCACGATTTTTTTGTACCGCCGTTTCGCGCCAGGATGAATATCGTACCCGGCATGGTCAGCAGCTTTTGGTTTACGCCAAATAAGCTAGGGCGATTTGAAGCCATGTGCGCGCAGTTGTGCGGCATCGGCCACGCGAATATGCGCGCTTACGTGGTGGTCGAGCCGCCGGCAGATTTTGAGAAATGGCTGAAGGCGCAGACAAGCTTTGCTGCCAGCCAGCATCCCGTTCCTAATCCCGACCTGACTAATCCCAGCCTGGCCAAATCCGATAGCGGAATTGCTGAACCATTGAGCATTCAGGGCAAGAGCTTGTATCTGGCGAAAGGCTGTGTCGCTTGCCACTCAGTCGATGGCAGTAAAGGGGTCGGCCCAAGCTGGCAAGGCTTGTATGGCAAAAACGAAAGCATGGCTGATGGGACTAGCGCGCTGGTCGATGTCTCGTATCTGAAAAACTTCATCCGCGAACCAAGCGCACGGGTAGTAAAAGGTTACGCGCCTATCATGCCAAAAATCGAACTCACTGAGAATGAATTGGCGGCGCTGGTGGCATATATCCAGACCTTAACTCCAACCACGACGGTCGCCAACAAGGTACAACCATAAAGATGCACTTAATGAGCCAACTAATGAGGCAACTAATGAGGAAAATTCTGCGAGGACCAGCATGAGCTACGGCAAGCCTAACCCGGATGAGTCCGGACACGGATCAGAGCACGGCCCCCAGAGTTTCATCCTAAAATACATCTGGAGCCAGGATCATAAGGTGATCGCGATCCAGTACACCACGGTTGCTATCCTGGTCGGGATGGTCGGTCTGGTGCTGTCGAACCTGATGCGCATGCAACTTGGCTTTCCGGGCAAAGTGGCGATCGACCCTAACCAGTATTACCAGTTCATGACCATGCACGGCATGATCATGGTGGTGTATTTGCTAACCGCGCTGTTTCTCGGTGGCTTTGGTAATTTCCTGATTCCCTTGATGGTGGGCGCTCGCGACATGGTTTTCCCATACCTGAACATGCTCAGTTTCTGGTTCTATTTTTTGTCGGTGCTGGTGCTAATGGCCAGTTTTTTTGTGACCGGTGGCCCGACCGGTGCCGGCTGGACCCTGTATCCACCGCAAGCGATACTGCCCGGTACGCCCGGCTATGAATGGGGCATCATCTTGATGCTGGTGTCGCTGGTGATTTTCATCGTCGCCGCGACCATGGGCGGTCTGAACTATGTCACTACGGTTTTGCAGGCACGCGCCGAGGGCATGAGCATGTTTCGCATGCCACTCTCGGTATGGGGTATTTTTACCGCCACCATCCTGGCCTTGCTGGCCTTCCCCGCCCTGTTTGTCAGCGGCGTAATGATGTTGCTGGATAAGACCCTGGGCACCAGTTTCTTCATGCCTGAGCTGGTGTCGATGGGGCAGGCGACGGGCTATAAAGGTGGCAGCCCCTTACTGTTCCAGCATCTGTTCTGGTTCTTTGGTCATCCTGAAGTGTATATCGTGGCGCTACCGGCTTTCGGCATTGTCTCTGACCTGATCAGCGTGCATGCGCGCAAGAGCATCTTCGGTTATCGCATGATGGTGTGGGCTATCCTGATCATCGGGGCTTTGAGTTTTGTGGTGTGGGCGCATCATATGTTTGTCAGCGGCATGAATCCTTACTTTGGCTTTTTCTTCGCGACCAGCACCTTGATCATCGCGGTACCGACTGCAATCAAGGTGTACAACTGGCTGCTGACTTTATGGCGCGGCGACATACATTTTTCTGTACCGATGTTGTTTGCACTGGCCTTTCTGACTACCTTTTTGATCGGCGGCCTGACCGGACTTTTTCTCGGCAATGTCAGCGTCGACATCCCCTTATCGAGCACCTATTTTGTGGTGGCGCATTTTCACATGGTGATGGGAGTGGCGCCGATAATGACGGTGTTCGGCGGGATTTATCACTGGTACCCTAAGGCCACTGGCCGCATGTTGAATGACACGCTGGGGCGGCTGCATTTTTGGGTGACTTTTCTGGGCACTTACGCGATCTTTTTTCCCATGCATTATCTGGGCATACTTGGCATGCCACGGCGCTATTACAGCTTCGAAAACTACCAGTTCATCCCAGCCTCGGCATTTAGCTTAAATAGCTTTATTACGGTAGTGGCTTTAATCGTCGGCGTGACCCAATTGGTGTTCATTTTCAATCTAATCTGGAGCCTATTCCATGGCAAGCTGGCCGGCAATAACCCCTGGCGTGCTGCCTCTCTAGAATGGCAAACCCCACACACCCCACCTGGCCATGGTAATTGGGGGCCGCGACTTCCAGTCGTGTATCGCAATGCCTATGCGTATAGCGTGCCAGGTGCAGCAGAAGACTTTATCCCGCAAAATGCGCCACTGGCAGCCGGTGGTATTGATGCAGATTTCCACAGCAGGAGACCAGCATGAATAGCGCCAGCGCCTTTGCCAATCCAGCTGGGCTAGATCTGGCGCCAGAGCAGGACAGGCGCGCCGAACTCAGCGTGGCCTTGTGGGTTTTCATGGGCGTGGCAACCACCCTGTTCTTGCTGTTTCTGGCGGCTTATGTGATGCGCATGAACGGCGCTGACTGGGCAGCAATTACTATCCCATGGCAACTCAATCTGAGCAGCATCTTATTAATTTGCGCCAGCCTTTCTTTGCGCCAGGCGAATACCGCGGCAAGGGCAAGTCAGGTATCCGGCTGCCGGCTGCTGTTGCAGGTGGCAGGCGCTTGCAGCTTGGGTTTTCTGGCCTCTCAATTAGCGGCCTGGCAAGCGCTGGTGAGTATGCAAGTAGCGCTTGCGGGTAACCCTTCAGCCAGCTTTTTTTATCTGCTGACCGCCATGCACGGCTTGCATGTGCTCGGTGGTCTGGTGATTTACACGCTAACTCTGCGGCATGCCTGGCGGGCTACGGATATCGGCAAAGTTAGCTGGCAGATAGCGCTGTGCGCGCGTTACTGGCATTTTTTACTAGCAGTCTGGTTGTTGCTGTTTGCTGCACTGAGCTGGCTGACGCCCGAATGGGTGCAGGCCATTTGCGGCACCCGCTGAGACTGGGCAATGAAAGCCCCTTCCCCCTGGCAGGGGGAAGGTTGGGATGGGGGTCGAACGGTCAAAACTATCAGTTAGATTGATCGACGTTTTTACCCCCGCCCTACCCCTCCCCCTTTAAAGTGGGAGGGGAAAAGCGACATGTTTTTATGCATCCACTTGCTAGATGGATTTTACGAAAAAGGAGAGATCATGAACACCCCGATTTCTGCACCTCAGAGCGGTGTGCGCGGCCTGGTGGCAGATTGGTCGTCCGACCGGCAGGCATTTCAGGTCTCCTGGGGCAAGGCCATGATGTGGTTTTTCCTGCTCAGCGATACCTTCATCTTCAGTTGCTTTTTGACCGGCTATATGTCTTCGCGCATGGCTAGTACAGTTGGCTGGCCGAATCCCAGTGAAGTATTTTCCTTAACCATCAACGGCACCCAATTCCCGCTGATCCTGATCGCGATCATGACCTTCATCCTGATCAGCAGCAGCGGCAGCATGGCGATGGCAGTGAATTTTGCCTACCGGCGTGATCGCCGCCGTACCGCGCTGCTGATGTTTGCCACGGCCGCACTCGGGGCCAGCTTCGTCGGCATGCAAGCTTTCGAATGGACTAAACTGATTTTCGAAGAAGGTATACGTCCCTGGGGCAATCCGCTCGGTGCAGCGCAGTTTGGTGCAAGTTTTTTTATGATTACCGGCTTTCACGGCCTGCATGTGACGGCCGGGGTGATTTATTTGCTGGTCGTGGCGACGCGTCTGTTACGCGGTGCATATGAGCAGGCGCCTAATTACCAAATCGTAGAAATCGTCGGCCTATACTGGCACTTTGTTGATCTGGTCTGGGTCTTCATTTTTGCTTTGTTTTATCTTTGGTGAATAATATGTCTTCCCCCTCCGAAACCATCCACGAAGCTGAGCCGCAAGTTAGCCAGCACGCCAGCCATCCTATCGGGCTCTATCTGAAGGTCTGGGGCTTATTGTTTATCCTCAGCACCCTATCGTATTTAGTCGACTACTTTCAGTTTCATGGCTATCTGCGTTGGGCCTTGATCCTTATCCTGATGTTTCTCAAAGCCGGGCTGATCGTCGCCATCTTCATGCACCTGGCGGCAGAAAGGCTGGCGCTGATCTGTACCATCCTGTTACCACCACTCGCCATCCTGGTGCTAGTGACGCTGATGGCGACCGAAGCGAATTATGTATTTCTCACCCGTTTACTGTTTTTTCGCTGAAGGCGAGCGACACCACGCATTTTTGACGTGATAGCTGACCACCAGTAATCGCTTGACTATGTGGTCAAATTGTCCAAAAAGTAGCTTAAGCTCGCCAAATCTGGCTAAAACTTCAAATATCATTGACAAAATCAGGCCAAAGTCAGCCACACAAGCGAAAGCAGCTGTGAAAGCATTTATAATCTAAGGTTTTTGCCATTATTGCTCTTGAGGATTATGAAGGTATTTCGCGGACTCCCGAATGCTGCTGCGCGAGCGCCATGTGCGCTGGCGATCGGCAATTTTGATGGCGTACATCTGGGACATCAGGTTTTATTGTCTCGATTGCGTGATGCCGCTTCACGCCTCAAGCTTGATGCCGCCGTAATGACGTTTGAACCACACCCACGTGCCTTCTTCGCGCAGATGCATGGCGATATCTCCAAAGCCCCTACCCGCATCGCCAACTTGCGTGACAATCTCAACTCACTGACGAATGCCGGTGTCGATCGAGTCATCGTCGAGCATTTCAGCGCGCATTTCGCTTCATTGAGCCCGCAAGATTTCATCCAAAAAGTGCTGGTAGAAGGCTTGCACATGAAATGGCTTTTAGTCGGCGAAGATTTTCGCTATGGCGCCAAGCGTGCCGGCGATATCGCCATGTTAATCGCCGCCGGCAAAGAAGCTGGTTTTGAAGTCGAAACCGTGGCGGCAGTGCAGGATAAGGGAACGCGCATTTCGTCATCTACAGTACGGGCGGCACTCGCAGTAGGCGACTTCATGCAGGCAAAAAATTTGCTGGGGCGGCATTACTTCATTTCCGGCCACGTAGTGCACGGCCAGAAACTCGGCCGCACCCTAGGCTACCCGACTTTGAACTTACGCGTAGCGCACCATCGTCCTGCCGTACAAGGCATTTTTATCGTACAGGTGCATGGATTAGCGGAGCAGCCTTTACCGGGCGTGGCCAGCATAGGTGTGCGACCTACGGTGGATGATAGCGGCCGCGTTTTGTTAGAGACCCATGTCTTCGATTACAAGGGCGACGCCTACGGCAAAGTGGTGCAAGTCGAATTTTTAGAGAAAATACGCGATGAAGAAAAATTCATCGATTTGCCGACGCTCACCGCCGCAATACACAGCGATGCCTTGCTAGCTAGGGAGTATTTCAGCAAGCGTACGATTTCCGCGAACTCCCCGAATTCCGCTAAAGACCGAATTTAAAGAGAGGCTCGGCAGTTTCTCCCATCAAACCTATTCAAATTTCCATTATTCATTAAAGATTATTGAGCAAGATTATGTCCAACGAAAAACCAACAAAAACCGTAAGTAAGTATCCCGTCAACATGACAGAAACGCCCTTCCCTATGCGTGGCGATCTGGCCAAGCGTGAGCCTAAATGGGTCAAGGAATGGCAAGACAAAAAAATCTACGAGCGGGTACGCAAGGCCTCAAAAAATCGCCCTAAATTCATCCTGCACGATGGCCCGCCGTACGCCAATGGCGATATCCATATCGGCCATGCCGTCAACAAGGTATTGAAAGACATGATCATCAAGGCGCGCACCTTGGCCGGCTTTGATGCGCCTTACGTTCCGGGCTGGGATTGCCACGGTATGCCAATTGAAATCCAGATCGAAAAACTGCATGGCAAGAACTTGCCGGTAGCCGAAGTGCAAGCCAAGGCGCGCGCCTATGCGGAAGTGCAGATCGAACGCCAGAAGGCCGATTTCATCCGTCTGGGTGTGTTGGGCGAATGGGATAATCCCTACAAGACCATGGATTTTGGCAATGAAGCCGATGAGATCCGCGCGCTTGGGCAATTGCTTGAAAAAGGCTATGTGTATCGCGGCCTGAAACCAGTCAACTGGTGTTTTGATTGCGGCTCGGCTTTAGCTGAGGCCGAAGTGGAATACGAGAACAAACGCGATCCGTCGATTGACGTTGGATTTCCTTTTGTAGAATTCGACAAACTCGCTACTGCGTTTAAGTTAGACAAGCTGCCGTTAGACAAAGGCTACTGCGTCATCTGGACCACGACGCCATGGACTATTCCGTCGAATCAAGCCCTGAATATGCATGCGGAAATCACTTACGCGCTGGTGCAAACCGTGCGTGAAGGCGAGCCGGTGTTATTGATACTGGCAGAAGATTTGACGGGCATCAGCCTGGCCAATTATGGCCTGGAAGGCACAGTCATCGCCACTTGCCTTGGAGCAGATTTAGCCGGCATCAACTTCAAACATCCACTAGCGAATATGGATGCGGGCTTTGACCGATTCTCACCGGTCTATCTGGGCGATTACGTCAGCACCGAGACCGGTACCGGCATCGTGCATTCCGCCCCTGCCTACGGTATTGAAGATTACAAGTCGTGCAAAGATCATGGCATGAAAGACGATGCCATCCTGAGCCCGGTGATGGGTGATGGCCGCTATGCCTCGTGGCTGCCATTCTTCGCTGGCATGACGATCTGGGAAGCCTCGAAACCAATCTGCGACAAACTCAAGGAAGCCGGTGCATTGTTCTCGCTGAAGATGTTTGACCATAGCTACATGCATTGCTGGAGACATAAAACTCCTATCATCTATCGCGCCACCTCGCAGTGGTTTGCCAGCATGGATAACACGCCAAAAGATGGCGGCGCCAGCTTGCGTGAAACTGCATTAAAAGCCATAGCCGAAACAGCATTCTTCCCGGCCTGGGGCCAGGCCCGTCTGCAAGGCATGATCGCTAATCGCCCAGACTGGACCTTATCGCGCCAGCGTCAATGGGGCGTACCTATGGCTTTTTTCCTGCATAAAGAAACCGGCCAACTGCATCCACGTACACCCGAATTGCTGGAGCAGATCGCTCAGCGCGTGCAAGAGTCTGGCATCGAAGCCTGGCAAAAACTTGAGATCGCAGAATTACTCGGTGATGAAGCCGACATGTACGTAAAAAACCGTGACACGCTTGACGTCTGGTTTGATTCCGGTAGCACGCATATGACAGTCTTGCGCGGTTCGCACAAAGAGCAATCAACCTTTCCTGCAGATTTGTATCTGGAAGGATCTGATCAACATCGCGGCTGGTTCCACTCTTCCCTTTTGACGGCATCGATGCTGGATGGCCGCGCACCGTATAAAGCTTTGCTGACGCATGGTTTTGTAGTCGATGGCGAAGGTAAGAAAATGTCCAAATCCTTGGGCAATACTTTGGCACCGCAAAAGATATTCGATAGCCTAGGTGCAGATATTTTGCGCCTGTGGGTCGCATCAAGCGACTATTCCGGCGAGATCTCGATCTCGGACGAAATCTTGAAGCGCGTCACAGAATCGTATCGCCGCATCCGCAATACCTTGCGCTTTTTACTGGCGAATACGTCGGATTTCAACATCGGCACCGACGCGGTAGCAATCGCCGACATGTTAGAGATCGACCGCTATGCGATCGCCAACATGGCCGCCTTGCAAGCCGATGTTTTGGCACATTATGAGCGCTTCGAGTTTCATCCAGTGATCGCCAAATTGCAGTCATTCTGTTCGGAAGATCTGGGCGGTTTCTATCTGGATATCTTGAAGGACCGTTTATATACCAGCGGCACCACATCCAGTGCGCGCCGTTCAGCACAAACCGCAATCTGGCATATCACGCAAAGTTTATTGCGTCTGATGGCACCAACGCTCTCTTTCACCGCGGAAGAGGCCTGGGTTTCATTTGCCAGCAAAGAAGCGTATGCCGCCAGTGACGAAACAATTTTCACGCAGCTGTATTATCAGTTGCCTGAAATTGACGGTGCTACGGCCTTGCTGGAAAAATATGCGAGCTTGCGCGCAATTCGTACCGACGTCACCAAGCAACTCGAAGAAGTACGCGTAAGCGGCGGCATCGGTTCTTCATTGCAGGCCGAAGTAATCATCAAAACGACAGCGGAGAAATATGCCGTGCTGAGCAGTTTTGCCGATGACTTAAAGTTTGCCCTGATTACTTCAGCCGCCAGCGTCGAGCAAGTGGCGACGGAAGCTGAAGAAACCGTGGTGGTGACACCATCGGCTTACGTCAAGTGCGAACGTTGCTGGCACTATCGTGCCGATGTCGGTTCGCATGCCGATCATGCTGGTTTATGCGGACGTTGCGTAAGTAATTTATTCGGTGCGGGCGAAGCGCGTCGATTTGCTTAATAATGTGAAGCATCGTCGGGTGGGGTTTCGTAGGGTGGGTTAGGCGCAGCCGTAACCCACCAAGCATGCCGAATCATCCGTTTCGTCGAAATTTTATGCAATGGCCGTTTCGTCAATATTTTTGCAGTTCGTAGGGTGGGTTAGGCGCAGCCGTAACCCACCATTGCTTGATAATTTAACCGCCCAGTGTCGGGTTACAACCCGACCTACGCAACCCCACAACAAGAACACAATATGGCAACCAAAAAACGCAACACAATTTCAACTCTCTCCAAGCCATCCGGATCTTCCCTAATGCCCTGGCTATGTTTGGCGGCCATTGTCATTTTGCTTGATCAACTCAGCAAAATAACCATTGCCAAGCTTTTCACCTATGGTGAATCACTGTCGATTACTTCGTTTTTCAATCTAGTACTGGCATACAACAAGGGGGCGGCATTTAGCTTTCTGGCAGCTGAATCTGGCTGGCAGCGCTATCTCTTTACCGCTATAGGCGTCGTCGCGGCAATCTTCATCATTTACCTGTTGAAACAGCATGCCGGCCAGCGCTTGTTTTGCTGGGCTTTATCTCTGATCATGGGCGGAGCATTGGGCAATGTCATTGATAGATTAATGTACGGTCATGTCATCGATTTCTTGGATTTCCATTACAAAGAGATATATCATTTTCCAGCGTTCAACATCGCCGACAGTGCAATCTGCATTGGTGCTGGCCTTTTCATCCTGGACGAATTACGCCGCGTAAAAAAATAGGACATCGATCATGATTAAGCGACTAGCTGGCAAAAAAATCGTACTTGGCCTCACTGGTGGCATTGCGTGTTACAAGGTCGCTGAACTGACTCGTGCCTTAGGCAAAGCCGGTGCAAACGTGCAAGTAGTCATGACGCAAGCCGCCACCCAATTTATTACTCCGGTAACGATGCAGGCGCTGTCTGGCAACACCGTCTACCATGATCAATGGGATGCGCGCATCGCCAACAACATGCCGCACATTGATCTCACGCGCGATGCAGATCTAATCGTGATTGCACCTTGCAGTACCGACTTCATTTTTAAACTGGCGCATGGCGCTTGCGATGATTTACTTTCTACTTTATGCATTGCGCGCCCAGCTTCAGTCCCGCTATTGGTCGCGCCAGCCATGAATGTGGAAATGTGGCAAAACCCGGCAACACAACGTAACGTGGTGCAAATGATTGCTGATGGCATACAAGTGCTCGGACCTGCCGCAGGTAACCAGGCCTGTGGCGAAATCGGCATGGGGCGCATGCTGGAAGCCGATCAATTACTCACTGAAATTGTGGCGGCTTTTCAGCCTAAAACATTGGCAGGAAAACGCCTGCTGATCACCGCCGGCCCGACTTTTGAACCTATCGATCCTGTGCGCGGCATCACCAATTTATCTTCTGGAAAAATGGGTTATGCAATTGCGCAGGCGGCATGGGAAGGCGGTGCCGATGTGACCTTGATCTCTGGCCCGACCGCGCTGGAAGCGCCGTATGGCAGCCGTCGCATCCAGGTACAGACTGCGCAGCAAATGTACGATGCGGTAATGGCGCAACTTGCAAGTAACCACAGCGATGTGTTTATCGGCGTGGCGGCCGTGGCCGACTGGCGCGTGGCCAATGCCAGCGATCAGAAAATCAAGAAAACCTGCGATAGCGATACGCCGCAACTACAATTCGCGCTCAACCCCGACATCCTCGCCAGTGTTGCCGCACTGCCAGTGGCGCCGTACTGCGTAGGCTTTGCCGCAGAGTCTGAAAATCTCTTGCAATTTGGTGCCGCCAAACGCCTCAAGAAAAATGTACCGCTTCTGGTCGGCAATATCGGCCACGCAACTTTTGGCCAAGATGAGAATGAACTGGTGTTATTCGATGCCAAAGGTCATAGACATTTAGCGCGCGCCGACAAGCAAACATTGGCACGCCAATTAATTGCGGAAATTGCCAGCCGCATCCCACATTAAATTCTCAACATTCACTTCGCATTCAATAACGCATCCCATGAAAACTATAGACCTAAAAATTATCGACGCGCGCATGAAAGACTTGTTGCCAGCGTATGGCACAGCTGGCAGCGCCGGGCTTGATCTGCGCGCCTGCATCGATGCAGCGATCACCATCAAGGCGGGTGAAACAGTCTTGATACCGACCGGTCTCGCTATCCATATTTCAAATCCCGGCTATGCAGCAATGATCCTTCCGCGCAGTGGCATGGGCCATAAGAATGGCATCGTGCTTGGTAATTTGGTCGGCTTGATCGATTCAGACTATCAAGGTCAACTGATGGTTTCCACATGGAATCGCGGTCAATCAGAATTCACCTTGCAGCCGATGGAGAGATTGGCGCAGCTCATTATTGTTCCTGTATTGCAAGTAGGATTTAATATCGTTGAAGAATTTGGCGACAGCGAGCGTGGTGAAGGCGGCTTTGGCAGTACTGGTAAACACTAAACTTAGCTAGCCCTAAAACCTCTCTTGATGCCTCTTGCAATAAGGACTAATATTGCGCAGACAGCAGCCTCCATTTGAGATTGAGTCATGCACCAGTCTCATTTCGACTGCTACTATTTTCGTAAGAATTACCTCCAGGAGATTCATCATGCAAGGAAATATTCGCAACGCTACCCTCGCCGCTTTCTGTTCATTGTTTTTTCTCTGCACTTCAATTTTTGCGCAAACTAATGACGTTTTACAAAAAAAAGA
>JAZJYB010000246.1:0-7144 GCA_040390685.1 Pseudomonadota bacterium
AGCAATGCTTATGCTCGATGTGATATTCAAATTCTTCGCGGAAATTTTTGATAAAGGCGCGAACCGGCATTGCAGCAGCATCACCCAAGGCACAAATTGTGCGCCCCTGGATATTGTCAGCAATCGAGTTCAGCATATCTAAATCGTCCGCTCTGCCCTGCCCGTGCTCTATCCTATGTACCATGCGATACAACCAGCCAGTACCTTCGCGGCAAGGAGTACATTGGCCACAGGATTCTTCAAAATAGAAATAAGACAAACGCAGTAAGGATTTCACCATGCAACGGGTTTCGTCCATGACGATGACAGCGCCAGAGCCAAGCATAGAACCCGCCTTGGCAATAGAATCGTAATCCATGTCAGTGGCCATCATCACATCAGCAGTCAAGACTGGCATGGACGATCCTCCAGGTATAACTGCCTTGAGTTTTTTGCCATCACGCATACCACCGGCCAACTCCAGCAAAGTCGCAAAGGGCGTACCCATTGGCACTTCGTAGTTGCCCGGCATTGCCACATCGCCCGACATAGAAAATATCTTGGTACCGCCATTATTTGGCTTGCCTAAGCCAGCATATTTTTCGCCACCCATCGCAAACACAAACGGAACTGCGGCAAAAGTCTCGGTGTTATTAATTGTCGTCGGCTTACCGTACAAACCAAAACTTGCAGGGAAAGGCGGTTTAAAACGTGGCTGACCTTTCTTGCCCTCTAAAGACTCGAGCAAGGCAGTTTCTTCGCCGCAGATGTAAGCTCCATAACCATGAAATGCATGCAACTGAAAATTAAACTCGGAGCCGTGAATTTTGTCGCCCAACATACCTGCCGCACGCGCTTCTTCCAGTGCCTCTTCGAATCTATCGTAGTCAGCAAAAATCTCGCCGTGGATGTAGTTGTAACCGACCGTAATACCCATGGCATACGCGCCAATTGCCATACCTTCGATCAAGGCATGCGGGTTATAACGGATGATATCCCTGTCTTTAAATGTGCCTGGCTCACCTTCGTCGGTGTTGCAGACCAAATATTTTTGACCTGGATATTGACGTGGCATAAAGCTCCACTTCAGCCCGGTAGGAAAACCAGCGCCGCCACGTCCGCGCAGCGAAGAGGCTTTTAACTCAGCAATGACTTGTTCTGGCGTGATTTTCTCGTCGAGAATACGTTTCAACGACTGGTAACCGCCACGAGCAACGTAATCTTGCAGATGCCAATTTTTTCCGTCCAGTCCGGCTAATATCAGCGGTTTGATATGGCGATTATGCAGACTCGTCATTATTTCCCCGCCTCAGTTAATTCAGACACAAGCGCATCAATTTTGTCGTCCGACATCAAGCTACACATGCGCTTATTATTGACCAACAAAACAGGGGCATCACCGCATGCGCCCATACATTCACCCTCAACCAAAGTAAACATACCGTCGGCACTGGTCTCTTTGTAATCCAGGCCAAGCTTGGCTTTCAAATGATGCGCTGCGCGCTCACCACCAGACAAGGCACAAGGCAAATTTGTACAAACCGAAATCTTGAATTTGCCGACCGGCTTGGTGTTATACATGTTGTAAAAAGTAGCGACCTCTTGCACCGCTACTGCAGGCATACCAATGTAGTCTGCAACTGCCTGCATTACCTCAGGCGGCAACCAGCCCGCTTCATCCTGCGCTATTGCAAGCGCAGCCATGACAGCAGATTGTCTTTGATCGGCAGGAAATTTCGCCAATTCACGATCAATTTTTTTTATTACTTGTTCTGATAAGACCATCGCTTTTTGCCTCAAATATCAACACGCTCAGAGCGCGTGATCATCTATCAATTTCACCAAACACAATATCCTGGGTACCAATAATGGTCACCGCATCGGCGAGCATATGCCCTTTGACCATTTCATTCAAACCTTGCAGATGCGCATAGCCTGGCGCACGTATTTTCATGCGATATGGTTTGTTTGCGCCATCAGAGAGCAGATAAATCCCGAACTCACCTTTAGGATGCTCAACTGCCGAATACGCCTCACCAGGCGGAACATGTAATCCCTCGGAGAACAGTTTGAAGTGATGGATCAACTCTTCCATATTCGACTTCATATTCACACGACTCGGCGGTGCGATTTTATGATTACTGGTAATGACCGGACCAGGATTATTTCGCAACCATTCCACGCACTGCTTGATGATGCGATTCGACTGGCGCATTTCTTCAATACGTACCAGGTAGCGATCATAACTATCACCATTGACGCCAACAGGAATATCAAAATCTAATAAGTCATAAACTTCATAGGGTTGCTTCTTGCGCAGATCCCATTCAACACCTGAACCGCGCAACATAGGACCGGTAAAACCCATCGCTTTGGCGCGCTCTGGCGAAACCACACCAATACCGACCAAACGCTGCTTCCAGATACGGTTATCCGTCAGTAGAGTTTCATACTCATCGACGTAAGTAGGGAAACGATTAGTGAAGTCCTCAATAAAATCCAACAAAGAACCTTGGCGATTTTCATTGAGCAGGCGCATCGCCTTTTCATTCCGCAGATTAGATGCCTTATGTTTAGGCATTTCATCTGGCAAATCGCGATATACACCGCCCGGACGATAGTAAGCCGCATGCATACGCGCACCCGATACCGCCTCATAACAATCGAGCAAATCTTCACGTTCACGGAACGCATAAAGTATCACCGCCATGGCACCAACGTCCAAGGCATGTGCACCTATCCACATGAGGTGATTCAACAAGCGCGTAATTTCATCGAACATGACGCGGATGTACTGGGCGCGCAGTGGCACTTCAAGGCCAAGCATTTTTTCGATCGCCATGACGTAGGCATGCTCATTGCTCATCATAGAAACGTAATCGAGCCTGTCCATGTAAGGTACAGATTGCAGATACGTCTTTTGCTCAGCCAACTTTTCGGTCGCGCGATGCAACAAACCGATATGCGGATCAGCGCGTTGGATTACCTCACCATCAAGCTCCAATACCAGGCGCAAGACACCATGTGCAGCAGGATGTTGCGGGCCAAAATTTAAGGTGTAGTTTTTGATTTCGGCCATTATTTCGCCCCGTAACTTTCTTCACGAATAACGCGTGGAGTATTCTCACGCGATTCGATCGTTACAGGCTGATATACGACGCGCTTTTGCTCAGCATCGTAACGCATCTCAACATAACCAGTCATAGGGAAATCTTTACGGAATGGGTGACCAATAAAACCATAATCAGTCAAAATACGGCGCAAATCGTTGTGACCATCAAACAAGATACCAAATAGATCAAAAGCCTCGCGCTCATACCAATTGACGGAAGTCCACACATCAATTAAAGAAGGCACGACAGGCATTTCATCATCCGCAGCGAAGGTACGGACACGTAGGCGACAATTAAGCGTCACTGACAAAAGGTGCGAGACCACCGCAAAACGGGCACCATCCCAAGCGCCATCGCCAAACGTGGAATAATCCACACCACATAAATCGATGAGCTCTTCGAAACAAGTAGATGCGTTATCACGCAAATCACGCATCGCTTGCAGATAATTGGCAGGAGCGACCACTACAGTAACCTCGCCAAGCGCCACTGATAGTTGCAGTGCGCGATCACCCAAGACCTCTTTTACAGCCGCCTCAAGCTTTTCTAATTTTGTCGTCATATTCAAAGTCGCCCTATTCGCTTAATCAGCGAGCAATCGTATTGGTACGTTTGATTTTATTTTGCAACTGAATAATGCCGTATATCAGCGCTTCCGCAGTCGGAGGGCAACCCGGCACATAGATATCAACAGGCACTATACGGTCACATCCACGCACAACCGAGTAAGAATAATGATAGTAACCACCGCCATTTGCACAAGAACCCATGGAGATCACCGAACGCGGCTCAGCCATCTGATCATAAACTTTGCGTAGCGCTGGCGCCATCTTATTGCACAAGGTACCTGCGACAATCATGACATCAGAATGTCGTGGCGACGGGCGAAAAACACCTGCACCAAAACGATCCAGATCATAACGCGAGCAACCAGCATGGATCATTTCAACCGCACAGCACGCCAGACCAAAACTCATCGGCCACAAGGAGCCAGTACGAGCCCAGTTAATCAGAGCATCGGCTGAAGTAGTGACGAAGCCTTCATTTAGTACACCATCAATTGCCATAATCTATCACTCCCAATCCAGGGCGCCCTTTTTCCAGATATACCAAAACCCGACCGCGAATTCAAGAATAAAACCGAGCATGATCAAAAAACCCGACCAACCCAATTCCCTCATGGACACGGCCCAAGGGAAGAAAAACGCAGTTTCAAGATCAAACAAGATAAACAAAATGGCGACGAGATAGTAACGCACGTCAAACTTCATACGCGCATCTTCAAATGCTTCGAAACCACATTCGTAGGGAGATGTTTTTTGACTGTCAGGTTTAAAAGGACCGAGAACACGACCCAATATTTGCGGCAAAATACCAACCACAATACCGACCAAAATAAACAGAAGAACAGGGAAATAATTTTCGAGATTCACGATAGACCCCCCGCATTTAAACGTTACATTGAAGAAATTTGTTGCATGATATCCGCTCCGGGACTCAAGAAATCAAATCAAGAAATTAAAAACAAATAATTTCTTGATCAAGCTCAACAAAAAACTAAGCATATTTTTATTGGTGCCGACGACGAGACTCGAACTCGTACAGCTTTCGCCACTACCCCCTCAAGATAGCGTGTCTACCAATTTCACCACGTCGGCATAAGCGCTGCATTTTACTCTGTTCGTCGCATTTGTTCAACGAACAATTGCGTAAATTCAATGTTTTTTTGCAGCGCAATAGAAATATTTATTTAGGAATTTGACTTGATTGACTTGCGGCACTCGCAGGCGCTGCAACTGGAGCCACTGCGGGTACCGCTTTTACTGATGACAGGTTATCCATTACACCAACCGACGGAGTCCGATTACTTGCGATATAGGCCAATGCCAAGGTCGCAGCAAAGAAAATCGCTGCCGCAACACCAGTTGATTTCGAAAGGAAATTAGATGAGCCAGTAGCACCAAAAAGACTTCCGGATGCACCAGAGCCGAATGACGCGCCCATATCAGCACCCTTACCATGCTGCAAGAGAACCAGAGCAATAATCACCAAAGCAGACAGAACCTGAACAACAACCACAGCCGTAAAAAAATTTTGCATTCAAACCACCCATTTAAATTAATCGACACAACAAATTACAAACAACAAATACTTTTAAACCGAGCTCTTATACTGAATTCACGATAGAAAGGAAATCGATGGATTTCAAGGCAGCACCGCCAATCAGACCACCATCGATATCCGCCATCGCCAGCAACTCTTTTGCATTTTCAGGCTTCATACTACCGCCATATAAAATTTGCACTTTTTTCGCAGCATCAGCATCTCTCTCGGCCAACTGACTGCGCAGCATTGCATGAACTTCCTGAGCCATTTGCGGCGTTGCAGTTTTACCAGTTCCGATCGCCCATACCGGCTCATACGCAATGACAATTCGACCTAAAGCACCAACATCCAGGAGATCAAGCACCGCCTGTAGTTGCGCAGTTAACACCTCTCCAGTTTGACCCAATTCACGCTGCTCTAGTGTCTCACCAACACAAACAATCGGGCAAATTCCAGACTTCAGCGCCTGAACTGTCTTTTGCGCAACCAGTTCATTCGATTCACGATGATAAGCCCGGCGTTCTGAGTGACCAACGATCACGTATCTACAACCAATATCCGCCAACATTGCGGCAGAAATCTCACCTGTGTATGCGCCGGAGTCATGCACTGAAACATCCTGCGCACCCAATAATATCGGGCAATCCTTAATTTCATTGGCGCATTGAGCCAAATAAATTGCCGGCACACAAACCAATACATCACAAGTCTGCACACCCAAGCCAGCCTTAATCTCGGCTAGCAATTTAGCATTTGCAGCAAGGCTGCCATTCAACTTCCAGTTACCAGCTATCAGTGTGCGTCGCATAGCAATCTAAAATTTAATTAACTGTCTATTGTATCGTGCCATGACTAGATGGGTCAAATTTGGGAGCTGAATTTTGAAGCTGTAAAGCACACAAGAAAATCAAGATTTTAGTTGGCAATATCCTAAACTTGAATTTGTAACACTATTTTCCCGACATGCTGACTAGTCTCCATCAACGCGTGCGCCAGATCGGCACGCTCCAAAGGAAATACCTGATGTATCACTGGTTTTATTTTTTTCGACGCGAATAAGGGCCAAGCCCGAGCTTTTAATTGGGCAGCAATCGCTGCCTTGAACTCTACAGACCGCGGTCGTAAAGTCGAGCCAGTAACAGTTAAACGCCGCCGTAAGATTTGCGAAAAATCGACATCTGAATGCGCACCACCAAGCAAGGCAATAATGGCGAGACGCCCATCATCCGCCAAACAGGAAATCTCACGCGGAATATAGTTTCCAGCGACCATATCCAGAATAACGTCAACGCCTTTTCCGCCAGTCATAACTTTAACTACCTCCGCGAAATCCTCAGCCTGGTAATTGATACCCCGCTCCGCTCCGAGATGTTCAATTGCGCGGCATTTCTCCTCACTCCCAGCAGTGGCAAACACACGATGCCCCAGCGCCACCGCAATTTGAATCGCAGTAACCCCTATGCCAGAACTTCCGCCCTGAACCAAGAGCGTTTCACCCGGCGAGAGCTTTGCGCGATCAAAAACATTACTCCAGACGGTGAAGCAGGTTTCAGGCAAGGATGCTGCCTCGATCGCGGACAGACCCGTAGGAATCGGCAAACATTGCCGAATCGGCGCAATGCAGTACTCTGCATAACCGCCACCCTGAACCAAAGCGCAAACCATATCGCCAACACTGAACTCGCTACCAGTCAGATCACCACTGACAACTTCGCCCGCCACTTCCAATCCAGGAATGTCTGATGCGCCCGGCGGCACAGCATAATGTCCCTTGCGCTGCAATACATCTGGGCGATTGATGCCAGCAGCATGCACCTTGATTAATACTTCGCCCGCGCCTGGCTGTGGAATCTCTCTTGCGCAAATTTGTAAGACCTCAGGCTGACCAAATTGAGTAATTTCAATTGCACGCATAGACGCCTCCGACAAAAACTTCATTGTATGCG
>JAZJYB010000246.1:7154-11812 GCA_040390685.1 Pseudomonadota bacterium
GCCGACCGTATTTTCATACGATCGGCTTCATTAACTACACCACAAAGAATGACAACTCACCCCTGCGGCAAATTACTATTGTTGAGTTTCTTGTGCTGGAGCTTCAGATTCAGCGGCGGCTGCCTTCATTGACAACTTGAAGCGACCACGATCATCTGTTTCCAAGACTTTAACGCGCACTTGCTGACCTTCTTTGAGGTAATCAGCAACGGCATTAACGCGCTCGTTAGCGATTTGGCTGATATGCAACAAACCATCTTTACCTGGCATGATTTGCACGATAGCGCCGAAGTCCAACAATTTCAATACTGTACCGTCATAGACCTTGCCAACTTCAACTTCGGCAGTCAGTTCTTGAATGCGACGCTTCGCTTCTTGACCGGCGGCTGCATCAACAGAAGCGATAGTTACGACACCTTCGTCGCTAATATCGATTTGCGTACCAGTTTCTTCCGTCAGGGCACGAATTACCGCGCCACCTTTACCGATGACATCACGGATTTTTTCAGGGTTGATCTTTACAGTGATCAAACGTGGTGCAAAGTCAGACAATTCAACTTTACCTTGTGGAACTGCCTTTTGCATTTCAGCCAAAATGTGCACGCGGCCTTCTTTAGCTTGCGCCAAAGCGACTTGCATGATTTCTTTGGTGATACCTTGAATCTTGATATCCATCTGCAAGGCTGTAATACCTTCGGAAGTACCGGCAACCTTAAAGTCCATGTCACCCAGATGATCTTCGTCACCCAAGATATCCGTCAATACGGCAAATTTATTGCCATCCTTGATCAGACCCATAGCGATACCGGCAACGTGCGCTTTCATCGGTACACCAGCATCCATCAGAGCCAAGCAACCACCGCAAACCGACGCCATGGAAGAAGAGCCGTTGGACTCAGTAATTTCCGATACCAGACGTACTGAGTAGCTGAAATCTTCCGGCGCAGGCAGAGCTGCCAGCAAGGCGCGCTTTGCTAAACGGCCATGGCCAATTTCGCGACGCTTAGGCGTACCAACGCGACCAGTTTCACCAGTGGCAAACGGAGGCATATTGTAATGCAGCATAAAACGATCGGTGAACTCACCCATCAAGGCATCAATTTTTTGCTCGTCGCGTGCAGTACCCAGAGTTGCAATTACTAAAGCTTGTGTCTCACCACGGGTAAACAAAGCAGTGCCGTGGGTGCGTGGCAAGACGCCAGTACGGATAGAGATCGGACGTACAGTGCGGGTATCGCGACCATCGATACGTGGCTCGCCATCAAGCACTTGTGAACGAACGATTTTCGCTTCCAGATCAAACATGATGTTGCTCACATCAGCTGAATTTGGCGCATCAACACCGCTAGCAGCAGATTGCTCAGCCAGAGCAGCAGAAATTGCAGCAGTGGCAGATTTCAATTGCTCGGTACGCGCTTGCTTTTCTTTGATCTGGTAAGCGGCACGCAACAAAGGTTCAGCAACTGCTGACACTTGAGCGATCAAGGCTTCATTCTTTGCCGGTGCAGTCCATTGCACTTCTGGCTTGCCGCCATCACGTACAAGATCATGAATCGCATCGATAACTGCTTTCATCTGTTCGTGACCGTAAACAACCGCGCCCAACATGATTTCTTCAGACAAGATCTTCGCTTCAGATTCCACCATCATCACTGCTTGCTCAGTACCAGCAACAACCAGATCCATATCGGAAACTTTTAACTGGCTAGCAGTTGGATTCAGTACGTACTGACCATCGATATAACCTACGCGCGCAGCGCCGATTGGGCCGTTGAATGGAATGCCAGAAATGCAAATTGCTGCAGAAGCACCAATCATCGCAGCGATATCCGGATCAATCTCAGGATTCACCGACAACACATGAATAATTACCTGAACTTCATTCAAATAACCTTCTGGGAACAATGGACGGATAGGTCTGTCAATCAAACGCGAAGTCAGCGTTTCTTTCTCGGATGGGCGACCTTCACGTTTGAAGAAGCCACCAGGAATGCGGCCAGCCGCATAAGTCTTTTCCATGTAATCAACTGTCAACGGGAAAAAATCTTGACCTGGTTTTGCATCTTTTTTAGCGACCACTGTCGCCAATACTACGGTGTCTTCAATCGACACCAATACTGCGCCAGAAGCCTGACGTGCAATTTCACCGGTTTCCAGCGTCACTTGATGCTGGCCATACTGGAAGGTTTTCGTAACTTTATTAAACACAATGGTTCCTTTCGAATTTTCCAACAGATTTTCAGGCGCTGTCGTTCACCTCACCACAAGCAGCCAATCTGACCGCCCTATTGCCATTTCATTTTTGACACTACTAACTACTTTTCACTGCAAAACACATTACCAACAACTACAACAGATAAACAAAAAGCCTGCGACAGCTAAACTGAGGCAGGCTTCCTACTACAAATTTTTTGCTAGAATCAGCAAGAATTACTTACGCAAACCGAGTTTTTCGATCAGGGAGCGATAGCGATTCAAGTCTTTACCCTTCAGGTAAGACAACAAGCTTTTACGACGGTTAACCATCATAATCAAACCACGACGTGAGTGGTGATCTTTAGCGTGTGCCTTGAAGTGACCATTCAGGTCATTGATGCGTGCTGTCAACAAAGACACTTGCACTTCAGGAGAGCCTGTGTCATTCAGACCACGGGCATTGTCCGCAACAATGGCGGCTTTTGCAGTTTTAATAAGAGTCATAATTTTCCTTAACATGCGATAACAAGAGTAGAAAATAAGGTTTCAACCCTCGTTATCGTGAGATAACAATCTCGCCGGAATGACGAGAGGCGTGACTATAGCACAAAAGGTCTACATATTCAAATGCCGCTATATCTGCGGGTTCAGCTTTTCTATCTTGGATTGCAATTTGTTCAAGGCAGACAAATAAGCCTTTGCTGAAGCCACCACAATATCCGGATCAGACCCGACACCATTCACGATACGGCCGGCTTTCGACAAGCGCATTGTGACTTCACCCTGCGCTTGCGTACCCATCGTAATGGCATTCACGGAAAATAACAGCAGCTCTGATCCGCTCTGCACTTTAGATTCGATCGCATTGACTATCGCATCCACCGGCCCATTGCCGTTGCCTTGGCATGAGACCTCGGCACCGTCGATCAAGAAAACAACTTTTGCAGTCGGACTTTCGCCAGTTTCAGAATGCTGCGCCAAGGATACGTAACGATAAAATTCATTCTCATGCGAATGTTCCTCATCCGATACTAAAGACATAATATCTTCGTCAAAAATTTCTGATTTTTTATCGGCAAGTTCTTTGAAACGGGTAAAAGCTGCGTTGACTTCAGTCTCAGACTCCAGGGCAATGCCCAATTCCTGCAAACGTTGCTTAAACGCATTACGGCCTGATAACTTACCAAGGACAATTTTGTTTGCCGCCCAGCCCACATCTTCCGCCCGCATAATTTCGTAGGTGTCGCGCGCCTTCAAAATACCATCCTGATGAATGCCCGAGGCATGTGCAAATGCGTTTGCTCCGACGACCGCTTTATTTGGCTGCACAGTGAAGCCTGTAATTTGCGAAACCAGTTTTGAAGTCGCAACGATCTGAGTGGTGTCAATGCCAAAATCGAGATTGAAGTAATCCTTACGGGTGCGCACCGCCATCACGATTTCTTCCAACGCAGTGTTACCAGCACGCTCACCCAAGCCGTTAATCGTACATTCGACTTGTCGTGCGCCACCAATCATCACGCCAGCCAAGGAATTCGCCACCGCCATACCCAAGTCGTTATGGCAATGCACCGACCACACCACCTTGTCAGAATTAGGGATACGTTCGCGCAAAGTTTTCAGGGTATTTCCATACAATTCCGGAACCCCATAACCAACGGTGTCAGCGAAGTTAATTGTTGTGGCGCCTTCCTTGATCACCGCTTCAATTACCCGGCACAAAAAATCGATATCCGACCGACTCGCGTCTTCAGGACTAAATTCGACATCATCGGTAAATTGACGCGCAAATCGCACTGCCTGTATCGCCTGCTCCAGCACCTGATCCGGGCTCATGCGCAATTTCATCTCCATGTGCAATGGCGAGGTGGCGATAAAGGTATGAATACGCTTACGCTCTGCGCCCGCCAAGGCTTCTGCCGCGCGCGAAATATCCCTGTCATTGGCGCGTGAGAGTGAACAAATAATCGGTTCTCTAACTGCCAAAGAAATTGCCTTAATTGACTCAAAATCGCCTTGCGAAGCTGCTGCAAACCCAGCCTCGATCACATCGACTTTCAAACGCTCTAGCTGGCGCGCAATTCGGACTTTTTCGTCCTTGGTCATTGAAGCGCCAGGTGATTGTTCGCCATCACGCAAAGTGGTATCGAATATGATGAGTTTGTCTGCCATGTCTGCTCTCCAGAGGAATAAATAATGAAAATAATGAATGAAATACTTTTTTCCGAATACTTTTCCTCCTACCCTTGCAAGACACACATGGGTGAGAAAACTACTCAGATTGTGGGGGTATGGGATTTAGCGCGTTACCGCACTAGTAGATTTAGTGCAGCGAATGCTGATAGCGATAGCAGACCGGATAGGTCTGCCTTAGCTGGTATAGCTGATACGTTGAAAGAGTTAAATGCGAAGTTCATTGAACGACTATAAACGCGATTGCAAAAAAGCGCAAGAATTTATAG